>JAUSGG010000240.1 GCA_030649165.1 Armatimonadota bacterium | reverse complement strand
TTCCGGGTTGGGACCGGAAGTTGTCCGCTATAGCATGCGTATGCCTCCCAACCCTCAAATCCCGAAACAGCGGGGTGGTTCCTTTCCGAAATAATCCCGCCTGCGGGGTCGGTTGCTCGAAATGATGTTCTCCCCCACTCTGAACTGTTTCCCCTCCCCCGGAAGAGGGTTTCAGAGGACGGGAAGTATGCTATAATCCGGCATGAGGTTGCTTGCTTAGCGAGGTTGATCAGCCCGCCGCCGGCGTTATGCGTATGTTAGGAGGGTCACAGTGAGACAGTTGCGTTGGGCCTGGTTGTGCGCGTTTAGCGTAGCGCTGTGTGTTGCTTCAGAGGTCTCGGCCGAAGCGGTGTATCGGTTCCGCTATTTGAGAATGCCTCCGGGAATTGAGGGATTCGCAGTGACGGCTGCCAATGACAGGGGCCAGATGGTAGGCGAAGGCTGGCGTAATAGGGACGCATGCCTGTTGTTCTGGGAATCGGTCGATGCCACTGCCGAGGTGGTCCCCCTTCCTGCTATAGACTCGATCAGGATCAGGCATATGAATAACCGGGGCCAGGTTGTGGGCGCAACATTCATCGGGGGCGGCACGACCCGCGCGTTTATGTGGAGCCGTGAGTCAGGGTACATGGAGCTTGGCCTACCGGAAGGAGCGGATTCGAGCTTTGCCCACGGCATCAATGATTCGGGACAAGTGGTGGGCATGGCCACGTGGTGGGACCCGGGGATTTGGCCGGAACAAGTCAGCCAAGCTACGGACTATGGGACAGGCGCCTTCCCTATTCCTATCAGGCCCTCCATCATCAGACCGTGGCGGTGGTCCGCCGAGGCCGGAATGAGCGTCCTAGGCCCTCAGGACATGCTTGAGGGGTGGGCGATGGACATCAACGATCGGGGGGAAATCGCCGGGTTTTTTACTCCGAATGAGTCCCCGACGGTGCGTCATGCGGCCACATGGACTTTCGATGGAGAATTGACAGTCTTGTCCACACCTCCAGGTGTACTGCCCAGGGCGATGGCTTACTCCATCGGCAAGCTGGGCCAGGTTGCAGGAGCTTGCTATGACGATCGAGGTCACGCCGGAGCGGTTTTCTGGGACAGGGATGGGGTTCCTCTTCAGATCGGTCCGTTCCCGGGAACCGCGGCCAGACCATGCGATATGAACGACAAGGGCGAGGTCATCGGAAGTTGGGAGAACACTGAGAGTGAGTACAGCTTCCTGTGGGATCGGAGAAGAGGCGCCACAACGCTGCTTCTTCCCGACGGCGCCCCAGGTACGGCGTACACGATAAACGATTTCGGCTTGATTGGCGGGAGCAATCACGGCGGGTGGCAGCCGTGTGTGTGGATTCCGTGCAGCAGGTAATAGGGCGGTCAGTGTGGGGCGAATACGAGATTCGCCCCTACGCCGACCTGACCGCTTTCGCAATCGCGGCTATGTGTTCGGGCGTGCTGCCGCAGCAGCCGCCGACGATTCGGGCGCCGGCGTCGACGAATTGTTTGGCGTACTCCGCCATCTGTTCGGGGGTGACGTCGTAAGTGGTCTGGCCACCGACGACTTTGGGCAGGCCGGCGTTCGGCTGGACCATGATGTACGCGCCCGTGGTCGCCATCGCTTCGACAACCGGCAGCATCGCGTCGGGGCCGATGCCGCAGTTGGAGCCGATGACATTTGCGCCCAAATCGATCAGCGCGCGCGCCGCCGTGGCTGCGTCCACGCCCATAACCGTTCGCCCGTTGGCGTCGAAGGTCATGGTGCAGATGATCGGCACGCCCGTCGGCAGGGCCGCCTTTATGCCCGCTTCGATCTCAGTAAGGTCGAAGAAGGTCTCGAAGAGGATCGCGTCGGCGCCTGCCGCCGCGACAGCGTCCGCCTGGATTTTGAACGCGGCCTCGGCGGCCTCAGGCGGGAGTTCCCCGAGAGGCTCAAGCAGATGGCCGGTCGGCCCAATGGACGCGGCGACGAGGACGCGTTCACCCGCCTCCTGTTTTGCCAATCGCACGCTGGCGGCGTTGAACTCCTCTGCACGAGAGGCGACGCCGTACCGGTCGAGTTTGATGGGGTTGCCGCCGCAGGTGTTGGTGCATATCAGGTCGGAGCCGGCGTCGATATACGCACGGTACACGGAGGCGACCGCTTCCGGATTTGTGACGTTCCATTCTTCGGGATACGCTCCCGAATGCAGCCCCATTCCCTGAAGAAGCGTGCTCATGGCTCCGTCGGATATGAGGATTTCGCCGGATTTGAGTCTGTCGATAAGGCCTGGCATTGTTATTGCCTCCGTTTCAGTTCAGAGTTGAATGTTGAAAGCTGAAGGTTGAATGAGCCGGTTCCCTGTGTTCGTGGCCATCGGTCCGAGACTTCCACCCTCACCCTGGCGCTCTCCCGATTTAGAAGCTAGAGGTTGGAAGTTGGATACCGGAACCGACCCCACCCCAACCCTCCCCTGGAAGGAGAGGGAGTTGATTACATCTGCTGGAACTGGTCGATGTACGGATAGACGGCGAGCTGCGCGATGAGGCAGCTAATGGTGGATTCGGCGCCCTGATTTAGATTTGGGCCCTCGGGTGTCAATCCATCGTAGCATCCACCGGTAACGGGGTCGTACATCGGCTCCTTCAGAATGTTCGCTCCGAAGAACCAGTCGAAGGACGTCTTCGCGCACTCCAACCAACTCTTGTCCTGAGTCACTTGGTACGCCGCAAGACAGGCGTTGACCATGCTGTTCGCGTCCAACGGCTGCTGATCCCACAACGCGCGGTCGTTGCCTCTGATATACCACCCGTTGCAGCCGACAAGCTGGAGTATGCCGTCGATGATCGTTGTTTCCCTCAGGAAATCAAGCGCTTTGAGGGCCGTATCGAGGTATTCCCGCCGGTCGATGATCTGATATGCGGCTATCAGGGCCGACGGCAGCGCGCCATTGGAGTAAGTCAAACACTTCTCGAACCAGCGCCAGTCCTTCTCATCACAGAACTCATCTACGATTCCCCGCGCCAGCGAGTCCACGTGCTGCCGGATGTGATCGGCGTCGGGCTCTCCTTGCAGATACCCACGGCATCCAAGGAGAACGAAGGCGCGCCCGCGGAGGCTGGACATCGTAGGAAGCCACCTGAGCGAGTCGTTGAACAATTGGCGGGCGACTTTCTTGAGGTTCTCGTGCACATCGGCTTCGAGCACGGTCCCGCAGGCCAACAGCGTACGGCCGAATGCGTCCTCCGAGCCTACGTCGTCGAGGAAAATCTGATCGAACGACATGAAGTTGTGGAACCGCTTGGAGGGCGTCTGCGCATAGTGGAGAAAGCTGATGTACGTGCTGACAAGCTGCAGCAGGGAACGGTCCGCTGTGCGCTCGTATTCCTTCACCGCGACGATGAGAGCGCGAGCGTTGTCGTCCGTGCAATAGCCCGTATGCCTGTTCGGTATGGAATATATGGCGTGCTGTATTACGCCAGTGTGATCGGTGAGCGTCCGAAGATGCTCCATCACGATGGGAGGATATTCCTTCACGAACTGGTCCCCACCTGCTCGGTCGGCGCCGCCTCGACCTGCGCCCGCCTCTTGCGGCGCATAAGGAGGCGGTGGAACAGGTCCAGATAGTCTACGCCGATGTTGAACCAGGCTGTGCGCCTGCCGTATTTATACGCGAGGGATTCCATAGCTTCTTTCTCGGCTGGATTTCCCAGCAGGGCGTTGACGGCGTTCGCGATGGCGTCCGGCGATCGGAAGTCTACAAGAGCGCCGCGCCCGTCCGAGAGAACCTCCTCCGCGTAAAGATAGGGCGTAGAGACTATGGCTTTGCCGCACCCCAGCGCATAGGCGAGCGTTCCGCTGACGATCTGATCGCGATTAAGATAAGGCGTGATATAGACGTCGGTCGCGCACAAATATCTGACCAGCTCGTCAATGGACAGGAACCTGTTGTTGAAACGAACGTAGTCGTGCAGGTTCAGTCTGTCGATGGTTTCGAGGAGGCTGTTCCTGTATGTCTCCCCTTCGAAAGACCGGACGCCGGGATGCGTTTCGCCAAGCACGAGGTATACTACGTTCGGGTGCTTCTCGATGATGCCGGGCAGCGCCTCTATGGCGAACTCGATGCCTTTTCCGCGGTTTATCAGTCCGAACGTTGATAGTATCTGACGGTCAGCCATACCGAGAGCGCGTTTGACGGACATCGATGAGACGCGGTGGACGTTCGGCACGCCATGCTGGATTATGGTAATCTTGCGCGGATCTATTCCATAGTTGTCCATGAGAATCCGGCGACCTGTTCTGACCATCACGACGAACATATCCACAAGCTCGGCAAGTTTCATCATGACGTCGCGCTGGCCGGGACTGGGATCGTGGAGCACAGTGTGAAGCGTTACCGCCACGGGCTTCTCCAGCTTTTCGACCAAGTCCAGCACGTACGCGCCGTCTGGCCCGCCGAAGATCCCAAATTCGTGCTGCAGACTGACGACATCCACGCTACTTTGGTTCAGGAATTTGGCGGCGGCCGCGTAGCTGGGCAGGTCATCTCTGGGAATCTGATAGTGAACGATCCGCTCGTAGGGCTCGATCTCCTGTTCCCGCTTCACGGCGACGACCATGTGGCTGGAGAACGGAGTGTACTTGGCGACGGAGGTTACCACGTCTCTTGTGAAGGTTGCTATGCCGCACTCCGTTGGCGGATAGGTCGCGATATATGCGACCTCCACTTTGTTCATGGACTCTTTCAACAGGCGAATGAGCACGTTGTCTTCGCCCGGCAACCACGTAAGCTCGTCCCTGAGAACGTACTCTTCGGGAACTTCCACCTGGCCTTTAGTTGTTTTGTTCTGTTCGTTTTTTCTCAGCATAAGGCGCAATACAGGATGATATTCGGTCTACGCGACTTTGGTCTTCAGATCGTTCGTCGCTTCCTGTTCGCTTTCGTAGAGCGGGAAGACCCGCACCAGGCCCGTGATCTCGAAGACCTTTCGTATCTGCGGGCTCGTGCATACAACCGCAATTCTGCCGTTGCTCTCGCTGGCGCGTTTCAGCCCGCCCACCAGCGTGCCCAGGCCGGAGCTGTCTATGTACTCCACCTTGAGCATGCTGACGATGACGGTCGGGTTGCCGTTTTCGATGACTTCGATCATCGTATCGCGCAGACGCGAGCAGGTGTATGCGTCAAGTTCGCCTCCCAGTTCGATGACGGGGACGCCGCCGTTTTCTTTAACCAATATCCGCAAATCCATTTCCATGATGATGTTGCCTCCAGTGCACCTGTGGAACACTTCTACTCTTGTTCGGCATTCGCGGCGCGCAATCCTCCGAGAAAGTTCGAGTGGCGGAACTCTCACCGCGTTAGCGCGCCTCCCGAGCAGAAGCATCTCAGAGCGATGGTCTTCCGAGTGAGGAAGCCGAACACGGGACCTGCCTGAAGGAATCGTGCAGGCGTCGGCAATTCCCTGATCTATATTACCACAAGTTACTATTCCTTCAGAACCGGCGCGCCAAACTTTGTTTGGTGGTTCAGTTCGACTCCTTCGACTTCTTCGAGTCTGTGGGTTTTCTGTAAGAGTTCAGAAATGGAGAGAGCTTTCACCCTCACCCTCTCCCTCAATGGAGAGGGGACTAGGCTCGTCTTTTCTCGCCGGCTGGGATGCAAGGATGGGCGTACTCCTGGACGCTGAACTGTTACACTCCGAACGGGAGCATCGTTTGTAGTCATTAGCCACAGATGGACCTCCCCCTAACCAACCCCTTCCACGGGGAAGGGGGGATTTGCTCCCTCTCCTTTCAGGGGAGGGTTGGGGTGGGGTTCAAACAGGGTGAGCCTTCCACAAACGATGCTCCTGACACTCCGAACGGTTTTCTTGCCGTTTGGGGAGGCTTATGTTATACTCAGGAATCCATGCCAAGAGTGGATAATGTTACGGCCGGTCGGGGAAAGATCAGGCTGGTTGCGATCGTTGGACCCACAGCCGCCGGTAAGACCGCCGCTGCCATAGAGTTGGCCCGGCATATCGACGCGGAGATAATATCCGCGGATTCCATGGCGATATATCGTGGAATGAACATAGGGACAGCCAAGCCCACTCAGGAAGAGCAGCGGACGACTCGGTTCCACTTGATAGACATCGCAGATCCGGACCGGTTTTACACCGTTGCGGATTTTCAGAAGGACGCGGTCCGAACGATCGATGGTCTGCTCGGCGCGGGACGACAGCCGCTCCTGGTCGGCGGGACCGGGTTGTACATTAGAGCGGTCATCGATGGGCTGGACATTCCGCCGGCGCGGCCCGACCCTGAGTTCAGGGAGCGAATGGGCAAACTGGCGGCCGTGGAAGGGAAAGCGCGCGTTCACGAAATGCTGGCCGAAGTCGATCCGGTAAGCGCGGCGCGGCTTCATCCGAACGATTTGAAGCGCGTGGTCCGCGCTCTGGAGGTTTACGAGCAGACGGGAAAGCCGATGTCGGCCCCGCGCGAAGCCGGTATGGCGCGATATCCGGACGCGGTTCAGTTTGGCATAACCATCGAGCGGAAAGATCTCTATAGGCGTATAGAGCAGCGCGTCGATGATCAGATGAGGCAGGGACTCGTTCAGGAGGTTGCCGATCTCCTCGATCGGGGATACGGCCCAGACCTTTCAGCGACGCAAGGGCTGGGGTATAAGGAAATCGCCGCATACATCAAAGGCGAGTGTTCGCTGGAGGATGCGGTAAGTTTATTGAAGCAAAGCACGCGGCGGTTCGCTAAGCGACAGTTAACGTGGTTCCGGGCTGACGAGAGGGTTCAGTGGATAGACGCCTCGCGCCTAACACCAGCCGAAGTGGCGGACCGTATGCTTGAGGGCCTGTGGGGTCTCGATACTCCGCGGCACAATTAACGTAAGGAGACCATGAATGAACAAAGGACAGATGAACCTTCAGGACTTGTTCCTGAACCAGGTGCGGAAGGACAACATAGGAGTAACGATCTATCTGGTCGGCGGTGTTCAACTCAAGGGAATGGTCAGAGGGTTCGACGCTTTTACGGTGATACTGGAGAGCATGGGCAAGCCGCCTCAGCTCGTTTACAAGCACGCAATCGCTTCAGTGGTGCCGTCTCGTTCGGTCGGCACGCTTTACAGGGAGGCGCCTGAGGCCGCAGCCGAACCCGCGGAGAAGGCGCCTGCGCCCGAGGAATAGGCAGAGGCAATGCGCTTCACCAAGATGCACGGTCTGGGCAACGATTTCATCATGATCGATTGCCTGACCGAAAACCCGGACTTGACGGAGATCGAGCGCGGGGCGCCGGCCATTTGCGATCGCAGATTCGGGATCGGCGCGGATGGGATCATCTTCGTGATGCCGTCGCGCGCGGCTGATTTCCGAATGCGCGTCATCAACTCAGATGGATCCGAAGCCGAGATGTGCGGCAACGGGATCAGGTGCGTGGCCAAGTACATTTATGACCGCGGACTCGGCAACATGCCGGAGATGACCGTCGAGACGCTCGCGGGGACGAAGGTACTCCAACTTGAAGCGCGCAACGGCAAAGTCGATCGCGTGCGCGTCGACATGGGCGCGCCGGAACTGCGGCGAAACGCTATCCCTATGACGGGAGCTGATTCGCCGGTGGTGAAGGATCAGGTCCTGCGCGCGGGCGAACGCGATCTGGCAGTCACGTGCCTCTCGATGGGAAACCCCCACTGCGTGACGTTTGTTGACGACGTCGCGTCATATCCCGTTGCGGAAGTGGGGCCGAAGATCGAAAGACACGAGGTCTTCCCAAGGCGAACTAATGTGGAATTCGCTCAGACGCTGGGTCCGGCCGAGATAAGAATGCGCGTGTGGGAGCGTGGCGTCGGAGAAACTCTTGCTTGCGGGACCGGCGCGTGCGCTACGGCGGTGGCCTCAGCCTTGAACGGAAGAACTTCCAGAAAGGTCCTGGTCCACCTCAGCGGCGGAGACCTGGACATACAGTGGGCGGACGATAACCGCGTTTGGATGACCGGTCCGGCGACGACGGTGTTCGAGGGAGAGTTCGAGCCGGGTAGGTTTGTGTGAGTCAGGTTGAGGGTTGAGAGAGACCTCCCCCTAACCCCCTCCTAAAAGGAGGGGGGATTTGGTGGGTTGAGAGTTGAAGGTTGAATGAGTTTGACCTCCCCCTAACCCCCTCCTAGGAGGAGGGGGGATTTGGTGGGTTGAGGTTCGAAGAATATAGAGCCAATAACTGCTGCGGAGGCGAGCCTTCCGCGGCAGAATGTTATATTGGAGAGTGAGTCTTTGCAGCGAGCAAGACGGTTGAACAGTATTCCGCCTTATCTTTTTGGCGAAGTCGCGAGGATGAAGGCGAAGGTCATAGCGGAAGGAAGAGATATTGTAGACCTGGGTATCGGTGACCCGGACCAGCCTACACCTCAGCCGATAATCGACAAGCTCCGCGAGTACGCCGCAAAGCCGGAGACGCATCGCTACGATGAGTCGGACGCGGGCGCGCCGGCGTTCATCGATGCGGTGGGACGCTGGTACAGCCGCAGGTTTGGGGTAGAGTTGGACACCGACTCCGAGATTCTGCTCTTGATCGGCTCGAAGGAAGGGCTCGCCCACCTGGCGTGGGCGATGATCGACCCGGGAGATTTATCTCTGATTCCCGATCCGGCCTACACGGTGTACAAAGTCAACACCCTGATGGCAGGGGGCGAGGTTGCCATAATGCCGCTCCTTGCGGAGAACAAGTTTCTTCCCGATCTGACCGCTATACCGTCGGACGCCGCGCTGCGTGCGAAGCTGATGTACATCAACTATCCCAACAATCCGACCGGGGCCGTCGCGACGCCGGAATTCTTCGCGAATGTTGTGGATTTTGCCAAACACTATGACATAGCTGTATGCCATGACTGCGCGTATTCGGAGGTGTCCTTCGATGGATACCGCGCTCCGAGTTTCATGCAAACTCCGGGCGCGAAGGATGTCGGTGTCGAGATACACTCGCTCTCCAAGACCTTCAATATGACCGGCTGGCGCATCGGCTTTGCGGTGGGCAATCCCGACATTATTGCCGCGCTTCGCTCCCTGAAGTCATACATCGACTCCAAGCAATTTGCCGCAATCTCGCTTTCCGGCGCCTACGCGCTCGATCATCTGAACAACGACGCTGCTCTTGAACTTATCCGGCGGAGGAGGAACATTCTGGTCGATGGCCTGAACAGCCTTGGATGGCGACTGGAGAAACCCAAAGCAACCTTTTACCTGTGGGTCCCCGTTCCGCCGGGTTACAGCAGTGTCGAGTTTGTGAAGGCCCTTTTGCAGGACGCCGGCGTTTTGGCGATTCCGGGGACGGGGTATGGAACGTACGGGGAAGGGTACGTGCGCATGTCGTTGACAGTAAGTGGGGATGTGAACGGCGAGCGCGTCGCGGAGGCCGTGCGGCGAATCCGTGATAACGTGAATATCAGTTGGGGGTAATACGACGGACCATGATCTGAGAGAGCGCGACAGAGGCGCTCTCTACGACGTAGACACCGCGGACCGCGCTATTCTGGCGCTGCTCGATCCGCCTTCCGCGGAGGAGGCGGAGTGGGCGGCGGCCGAGCTTCGCGAATTGGCGGCAAGCGCGGGGACTGTCGTTGTGGGCGAGTTCCACCAGCGGCGAAGCAGACCGGACCCCTCATATCTGATAGGACACGGCAAAGCGGAGGCGCTGTACGAAGAGGTCCAGGACCGCAAGGCCACCGTCGTCATTGCCGGTCAAGACCTGACCCCGACGCAGCAGCGGAACCTCGAAGACACCGTGCTTGTCCGTGTCATTGACCGCACTCAGCTCATCCTGGACATCTTCGCCCAGCGCGCGCACACCAAGGAAGGCAAGCTGCAGGTCGAGCTGGCGCAGCTCAGTTACCTACTTCCGAGACTGACCGGGCGCGGCGTCGAAATGACGCGCCTTGGCGGCGGCGTCGGCACGCGCGGACCGGGAGAGACGAAGCTGGAGGTGGACCGGCGGCGCATACGCGCGCGTATTACCGATTTGGAAGAGGAACTCCGGGAAGTGGTCCAGCGACGGGGCGTGCAACGGCAGGCTCGGAGGAAACTCCCCTTCCCTTCCGCCGCTTTGGTCGGCTACACCAGCGCGGGCAAATCGACGCTGTTGAACACCTTGTCCGGATCGGACGTGCTGGTAGACACGCGGTTGTTCGCTACACTGGACCCCACGACGCGGCGGGTGGTCCTTCCGGATGGGTGGGCGGTTCTGATGTCCGACACGGTGGGGTTCATCCGCGACCTGCCGCATCATTTGGTGGCGGCTTTCCGGGCGACGCTGGAGGAGGTGACGGAGGCCGATTTCCTGGTACACGTGGTTGATGCCGGCCACTCTCAGATGCGCAGGCAAATGGAGGCAGTGATTCAAGTGCTTTCGGAACTGGGGGCTGCCGACAAACCACTGGTGACGGTCTTCAACAAGAGCGACCTGTTTTCCGATCAGTATGAGCTGCGCAGACTGGTCGCGGAGACGCCGAATTCCGCGTACATATCGGCCAAAAACCGGGAGGGTATTCTCCATCTGATGGACAGGCTCAACTCGACCATCAAATCTCTGTTGGTCAGGGTGATCCTGGAGATTCCGTACGACCGCAGCGATCTAGTCTCGGCCTGTTACGAAAGCGGCCGGGTGATCTCCGCGGACTATCGAAGCGATCGGATCATAGTCGTGGCCGATGTGGCCGGAGACGTCGCGGCAAAGTTGGACAAGTACAGAGTTGACACAGGTTGTTCAGGCGAGTCCGGCAGCGTTTGATTACGGAGCTTTGCGGGAACCGGCTTTGGCGAGATCCGGCAGTTTGTCCTGCTATGCCGTTCCCGAAGGATAGATATGGCATTTCGCGAACGCGGAGACTCGCGCCTACTGTGGGGTGTTGCGGGTGGGCCGGGGTAGCTACTGACGAAAATTGTCAGCTCGGAGGCACAGAATTATCGGGCGCAGGCAGCCGCCGGGACCAGTTTTCCCAGTAACCCAGGCCGCGGCTGCCACTCGTGCAGAGTGCTCCGCTGATGTCCCGATTATCTGCGATCGGGGCGATTTTATGAGAAGGTTACGTTCGTGGCTTGCGGACCTTTTGCTCCATCTACCACATCGAACTGTACAGTCTGCCCTTCCGTGAGCGTTCTATACCCTTCTTTCTGGATTGCGGAGTAGTGGACAAAAACGTCCCTGCTGCCCTCTACCTCAATGAAGCCATATCCCTTGGCGTCACTGAACCACTTGACCTTTCCGGTTTGCATTGCACTACCCTCCATAGTTCACGTACAAGCAAGCGGCCAAGCTTGCGACTGGGATTATAACGCACTCGTCCAGCAATGTCAACAGGTTTTACAAAAGATTTTGCAGGTTTTAACCGCGCACGCTCAGATTGACTGTCGGAGGTCGTTTTGTGTGCCGTTACCTTCACGCTGCGACCCTATGAGTCGGAGCTGAGTTCTGAGCGCTCAGTTCTGAGTAACCTGGTGGGGCAGGTGTGATCTTGGCTTACCGGGTGGAACAGACCGCCCTATTTCCAGGGCGAGGATGTAGGCGGGCCGACATTGCGGGAGCTGTTCGCGTACGCAAGAGGTGACTGCCGGGCGGTGATCTACCAACGCCGTCTTCGATAACCGGCCGCGCGGCGTCTTCCGGCGTTGCCCTGTTCTCGACTAAGCCAACCGGCTTCTTGGGAAAAGTATATCGATATGGCAACGGCCAGTAAGGCAATTCCTACGGCGATGGCAAAGCCGGACGAAAGGAATCCGGACATCGTCTCGGGAAGTTTCTCGCCAAGCAGACCGTATATGAGAAGACAGAGTCCGAGTAAGCCCCCGACCTGGGCTCCCGCGGATATGGGGTTGAACCGTCGAGCGGTCGTCCGGGCACGCGACCGTTTGTACGTCTTATGAAGGACTCCGGGTGTTCTTTTGTTCCTGACAGTTCTGCGACGCATGGGCTTTGCTCCTCAAGGATGGTATATTATACATCTTTGGGGCAAGAGGGTCGAGGGGAGCGGAAGGGAATGGGACCCAATAGGACGGATAAGACGGATAGGACCGATCGGACGTGACCCCTCCCTAACCCTCCCCTGAACGGGGAGGGGATTACCTCGACGTCAACCAACAACCATCGACCGTCAACAGACAGCGGAAGCTGGCGGGCAGGCGGTTATTGTAGTATAGTGTTAATCCAGTGGCGGTAGTTGACGAGCCAGGCGGCTTGACCCGAGAGCTACGCTGCCATAGAATCGAATTGGCGTGGAGGCGGATCGGATGACGGATAGTCACGAATCAGTGGATATAGTGAAAGCGGTTAGTGAATGTCAGTTCCTCACCGGGGCCGGCGACGCGTTGGTGCGTCCCATTGCCGCCATATCAAAGGTCATCCATCAACCGCGCGGCACAACGGTGTTCAACGAGGGCGACGCCTGCCGGGGCATGTTCATCGTGCATTCGGGGGCGGTCAAGATATTGAAAACGGGAATGGACGGGCGCGAACACGTGCTGCACGTCGTAATGGCTGGAGACTGCTTTGGCGAAGCGGCTATGTTCCTGGGGACGGGCTATCCGGCGGAGGCGCAGGCGGTTAAGGACTCGATCCTCATTCTTGTCCGGAAGGAGCAGTTTCTCGGTCTTCTTTCGCGAGAGCCGGAGTTGTGTTTCCAGATGATGGCGGCGATGGCCACTTGGGCGCACCGGCTGGTTGCAAAGGTAGAGGTCCTCACACTCAAAGACGCAAGCGCGCGCCTGGCGGAATATCTGCTCGGCCTTGCCCCCTTGCTCGCGGGTCGTCGAGATGGCGAGGCCGACGTCCAGCTCGCCGTCCCAAAGAACGTGCTCGCGGCGCAATTGGGGATGAGCAATGAAACTCTGTCCAGACTTTTGACGCGGTTTGAGGCGCAGCGGCTGATTGTTTCGCAAGGCCGGACGATAACGCTATTGGACAGGCGCGAGATGGAAGATCTTGCCCGTTTTGGAGCGGCATAGGCGGATATTACGATTTCAGATTTCAGATTTCAGATTTCAGATTGACGGATTTCGGAACCGCGGAATGCGTATTTGGGGTTTTACACGTGAGCGGAGACCGGATATAAATGCGGAACGCGTTTGGCGAGCCTCCGTCTTTAGAACTGAGGGAGACAACCTGTGAGCGGCGGACGAGTCGTGGAATATGTTGACGTGGACTTGGTCCGCCGGACGAAGACAGGCGACGTCGAGGCGTTCGAACAACTCTTCAACCGTTACCAGAAGCGCGTGTACAACATCGTATACGGTATGATTGGTAACGAGAACGACGCCGCCGAGCTGGCTCAGGACGTTTTTGTGCGAGTCTTCGATTCGATTGCAACTCTGCGAGCGGAGGAAGCATTCTTCACGTGGGTCCGCACCGTGGCGATCAACGTGTGCAGAGACCACGTGAGGAGACGTGTCCCGTTCCGGGTCGAATCGCTCGATGAGAAGATGTCGTACGATGGTGAGGACATCATCCGCGAGATCGCCGACCCGGCGGTTGGACCGGAGAGGCTCTCCGAACAGAAGGAGACTGAAAGGGCGGTCCACAGGGCCATAGATTCCCTTTCCGGCGAGCATCGGACGGTGGTGGTTCTGCACCATTTGGAAGGTATGGACGTGCAGGACATTGCAAAGGCGCTTGGCTGTCCGACAGGGACGGTCAAATCGCGACTCGCGCGAGCGAGGGAAGAACTCAGGCGGAAACTGGCGGGGTATGTGGAGAGTTGAGGGTGGAGGGTTGAGAGAGACCTCCCCCTAACCCCCTCCTAAGAGGAGGGGGGATTTGGTGGACTCTCCCCTAACCCCTTCCTTGGAGAAGGGGGATTGGAATTAAGATGGAAACTAGAGTTGATTGCGAATATATCCGGGGATTGCTGGCGGATTTCTCCGAGGACAACTTGCTCGGGCGAGCGGCAAGACGCGCGCGCGATCACGTTGCGGCGTGCGAAGCGTGCGCGGACGAGCTGAAGACGTTTGAGGCAACCGCCGACCTCGTTCGGGAGAAAGGTCTGCGCGAACCGCCGGTCGGCCTTTGGAATGCAGTCTACAACAGGATAACCGATCCGGCGCGCGCGCCTTCGGTTGCACGGCCCGCGGCAGGTTTGCGCCTGCGCCTGAGGATCGGCGCGGCGATCGCCGCTCTGTCGCTCGTTATATTATTCGGCCTGTCGTACGTGAGAAGGCCGCAGCCGCCGTCAGTCGCTAACGCGGTCGCGGCGGAGTATGTGGAGGGCCATGCCGTGGGCTCGCGCGACGGGTTGTTCGCCGACAGGTTCAGCCTCACGTCGGTTGCCGCGCTTGCTGAAGCTGAGCAGCGCGAGAACGGGAGGCTTTAGGTTGAGGCGCGTCAGTTACATACTTGCGGCGCTGGCTGTTGCCGCGCTGTTTGTAGTGTGGATTCAGACACAGGTGTTACCGACCTTGTCGGACGCAACGCGGACGGTAGTGGCAGCCGCGAACGCGGACCGGACGCAGAGTTACACGGCGGATGTTCGGACAAAGACCATGTACCGCGGCAAATGGGTAACGGTTGAGAGCAAAGTGTACCATTCGCCGAAAGTTGAACGGATCGAGTATTCGGGCGGTCATCTGGCCGGAGCCATCGTTGTGAACCAGGGCAATAAGAGTTATACGCGCAGACACGGCTCCAGCTCTGTAGCCGTGACCGAACTCGCGACGCCGGCGCCGAGCGCGGACCGGATCGGTCTTCTACTGAAGAACTACTCGGCGACTCCCGGCGGTCGCGCTCGCGTCGCCGGCAGGGACGTCAATATCGTGGATCTGACTCCGAGGACGTGCGCCGGGCCGTCGAAGCGACTCTGGATTGACACCCAAACCTACGTCACGCTGCGAACCGATGACAAAGATATGGAGGGCAGGCTCATCTCATCGAGCGAATTCCGCCGCGTGACGTACGGAAGCCCGATGAGCGCCGACATGCCGCGGATACCGTCCGGGAAGCAGATCGAAACTGCGTCGGTTTCCGCGGGGCGGGATGCAGCTTCGCTGTCTCGCCGTCTCGGATTCCGAGTTACGCTCCCGAAGTACGTCTCCAGGGGATATACGCTGGAGGGATACAGGCTTCACGCTTGCCCGTGCCGATGCGGTCATGAATCCGCGCATATCGTGTATACGAACGGGGTCGATACGATTTCCGTGTTCGAGACCAGGAAGCTGCACCATTGCGGTGTCACGAAGGCGTGCGATCCGCACCCGGGAGCCGCGGGGCAGTGCCTGATGAACAAGACCGAGCGAGGAGCCGTGGCTGTTGCGCAGCGGGGCGCAAAGACGGTTGTGGTGGTTGGGTCTGTAGACCCGTCCGAGCTGATGAGGATTGCGGAATCGACGGATTAGGAGTTAGGAGTTAGAAGTTAGGAGTTAGAATCCCCCAGCCCGATGAACTCCCTACTTGGAGAAGCGCAGTATACTTTGAGATGAGAGGCGGAATTGGATAATATGTCAAAGGGACGTGGTGAGGCTAGACCCGAATCATACGGCGGCGCGCCGCAAAGAAGCGAGCCGAGCCTCAGCATCAGAATCGAGTACGTCGGTGTCATCGCCATGGCGTGTCTGGCGCTGGGACTGATTATCGGCAGCACTTATTTTGGCGGTGGACGCGCCGGCTCACGTGCCACGGTCGAGGAACTGATAGCCGAAGGCAACGCTGCTTTCGACGCGCACAATCGTCAGGCAGCAATCGAGGCCTATGAAAAAGCCCTGGAGATGGACCCTCACAATCCCGATGTATTGACTGATACAGGCACGATGTACCTGGAGTTGGGGAATACCCAGAAAGCGATAGAATACTTCCAGCGCGCCGCCAACGAAAGTCCTGAGCATGCGAACAGCCGTTATAACCTCGCCATTGCATTTATGTCTGCCAAAAGGTATGGGGAGGCGGCCATGGCGTTCCGGGAGTATCTGAGGATTTCTCCAAACGACGATCGCGCGAAAGTGGCGAAGGCCCATCTCGATATTATCGAGAAGAAGCATAGGAAGCCGTGATTGTTAGGAGTTAGAAGTTAGGAGTGACCTCCCCTAACCCCCTCCTGGGAGGAGGGGGGACTCCCTCTCCTTCTAGGAGAGGGCTGGGGTGAGGTCTTACTTTGCGCCCGTGAGGACGTTGGTCGGGCATTGTTTCGGAAGCCGGGCCGTGGGGAACAGTCGTGTTTGAGCAGGTTTCCATATCGCGCCGTTTTTTTGTTGTCGGCGCGCCCGAAGACGCTGTGACCGCGGAATATGCGCAAGGAGACGCGACAGAACGAAACGGAGGTAGCCGGGTGTCCATCCAAGACGAGGCATTGGCTGGAAGGGTAAGGGGTGTCTTGGCTCAAGACAAGCGTCTGAGCGGGCTGCCCATAATGGTCAGAGCGGCCAACGGCGAGATACATCTAAAGGGCAGAGTAGATACTGAAGAACAGAAGGAACTCGCAGCGACGATCGTTCACGGCGTGCCCGGCATAAGGGGGGTTGTGAGCGACGAGCTGGTGGTCAGGGAGGGTGGGGAATGAGTTACGGTCATTTCTCTGACGATGGTCGGGAGTATATAATCACGCGGCCGGACACACCGAAGCCGTGGATAAACTATTTGTCGAACGACAGGTACTGCGCCCTTTGCTCGCAGACAGGCGGTGGTTACTCTTTCTTCGAAACCTCCGGCTACAATAGGATAACAAAGGAGTACCCGCCACTGGTCGTCAACTCGGACCGGCCCGGGCGGTATATTTACCTGCGCGACCAGGAAACGGGCGAGTACTGGGGCGCAAACTGGCAGCCCGTGTGCAAAGAACCAACGCACTTTGAATCGCGACATGGCATGGGCTATACCGTTGTCGAGTCGGGATACAACGGCATTGACACGAGTATTACGTACTTCGTGCCCCCACGCGACGATCTCGAAGTGTGGATGGTAGGCATCAAGAACAGCAGCGACAAGCCGCGGAAGCTCCAGGCATTCGCGTACGTGAAGTGGGACCTCGCCAATTACGCCTACAACCTGGTCGAAGCGTCGTTCTCCAACCTGTTCAACGAGGCATCGGTGGAGGATGGGATTATTTTCGTCAGCACCAGGTTCTGGAACATCACGTCGCCGGGCGCCGGAAACCCGAATGCTCGGTGGGACAAGTACGCATTCCTCACTGCGAGTTTCGACGTTCACGGGTTCGACTGTTTCGACGACGCGTTTATCGGTCCGTATCGGTCCTGGGGCAATCCGCTTGCGGTAGAACGGGGATCATGTTCCGACACCCAGGGGGATGGGCAGGATATCGCCGGGGTCCTGCAACACGATTTCGAGCTTGCTCCAGGGGAGGAGAAAAAGTTCATTGTGCTGTTGGGCGTCGCCTACCGCAAGGAAGACGCCAGGAATCTCGCGCGGCGGTACGACACCTGGGAAGAAGCGGAGAGAGCTCTGAACGAAGTATCCATGTACTGGGACAACTACCTCAGCCGGACCACATGCCATACTCCGGACCGTGATTTCGACCTGCAGGTTAACGTGTGGAACAAGTACCAGGCGTGGATAACCTCCAGGTGGAGCCGGATGGATTCGTACTATATCGGCGGTGGATCGATCATCGGTTTCCGTGACAGTTGGCAGGACATCCTGGCGATACTTCCAAACGATCTGGAATGGGTGCGCCAACGGGTAATTTACCTTTTGGAACACCAGTTCCCGGACGGCAGCACGCTCCATAACTGGGACCCGCTGACCAATATCGGGACCAAGACGGGACACAGCGACGATCCGCTGTGGCTTGTGCTGGGCGTGATGGAGTACCTCAAAGAGTCCGGGGAGCTCGTTTTCCTCGATGAGGCCGTGCGCTATTATGACGGCGGCAGCGAGACCGTGCGACAACACGTGCTGCGCGCAATCGACTACGTTCTCGATCACATGAGCGATCGCGGCATACCGCTAATCATGGCGGCCGACTGGAACGACGGATTGGATTATATAGGCCGCCAGGGTAGAGGCGAATCGACAATGGTCGCCGAGCACCTGGCATGGATGCTCCGCGAAGTGGCGACACTGTTGTGGTTTGTGGGGAGCGACTCCCTGGCGCAGCGGTACATCGAAGAGCGCGACGAGCTGATTCGGAACATAAACCAGCATCTCTGGGACGGCGGATGGTATGTGCGGGGAACCAGAGACGACGGAGAGGCATTCGGCAGTTCTCGTAATATCGCCGGGAAGATTTACGTGAACGCTCAGAGTTGGGCCGTCCTGGGCGGGGCGGCGCCGCGAGATCGCGCCATCCGGTGTATGGACGCCATCAAGAAGCATCTCGACACGGAGTACGGTCCTGCTTTGTTCCTGCCTGCGTATCGGGAGCCGGACCCGAAGATCGGAATCATCACGCGATTTGCGCCGGGTACCAAGGAGAACGGGACTATCTTCTGCCATACGGTGTGTTGGGTGGTTATGGCGGAATGCATTCTCGGACGCGGCGACCGCGCTTACGACGTATGGCAGCGGTCATCCTTCGTAAGACGCGGCAAGGAGCCGGACGTGTACAAAGTGGAGCCGTACGTCTACGCCGAATACGTTCACGGGCCGGACTCCCCCAGTTTCGGCCAGGGAGAGTTTACGTGGACGACCGGAACCGCCACGTGGATGTGGAAGGTCTGCCTGGACTGGATATTGGGTGTCAGGGCGGAGCTTCGCGGCTTGCTGGTAGACCCCTGCATCCCGTCTTCCTGGGATGAGTACAGGGTCACGAGACGATTCCGCAAAGCGATTTACGAGATTCACGTCACGAACCCTGAGCACGTCAGCCAGGGTATAGCGGAGATAACCGTGGACGGCGAGAAATGGGAATCCCATCTTCTGCCGGTTTTCTCCGATGGCAAGTCGCACAGTATCGAGGTGAGGATGGGCGCGGCGGTTGACGGCGTGGAAGCGCCCACGGAACTGGTCGCTCAGAGAATTGCTGAGTAGCAGGTTTGCAAACTCTGGGCAAGGGTATTAGTAACAAAGAGCAAAGCGGCATCTGTTGCCGAATAGTGAGGCCGGCGGGCGTATGCTCGCCGGCCTTATCGATGGTGGGAAACACTTGCGCATCCTTCGGCAGCGTCGCTGCGCTCTGCTACCGAAGGATCGGAAAAAGCAGATTCCTCCACTTCGGTCGGAATGACATTTCCGCGAAACTGAACTCACTCAAGATGGACTTGACAGTACGCCACTCAAGTGATAAGATACACCTAGTTAAAGTGGCCGGGGTTGGGCAAGGTGGGAGCGCACAATGAGTCGATCTCAGGATGACGTGTTTGACGAGCTGGAACGGGAGATGCGTAGGCTGTCCGATGAGGCGCTGCTCCAGATGTTTCGTCTCCCCGGCGTTACTCAGGAAGTGTGGGCCCCGCGCGTGGACGTCTATGAGACGGACGACGACGTGGTCATAAAAGTCTGCGCGGCCGGGGTAAAGCCGAAGGAGATCGATATCTCTTTGTCGGGCGACGGGAAACATTTGACCATCCGTGGAGCAAGGACCGAAGATTACGCCGAAAAGACCATACGGCGGCGCTACTACCAGTTGGAGGTCTACTATGGGCCGTTCGAGAGGGTCGTCCACCTCCCCGCCGATGTTCCCATAGACAGGGAACGGCTGCGCGCCACGTACAAGGACGGCTTTCTGCGAATCATATTGCCAAAGCTCAAGGACGAGATACCGAGCGCGCGAACGATTGAGATTTCGGAATGAGATCGGTTGAATGTTGAACGAGTTCGACCTCCCCCTAACCCCCTCCTGAGAGGAGGGGGGATTTGGCTGAGAGTTGAGGATTGAGAGAATGGATCCAGTGGTTAACTCATCTGAAGAAGAGATCATAGATACAACCGTACACGGTCCGGGCGATGTAGAGGAGCGCAGGATCGTAATACCCGACGAACTGAGCCTGCTGCCTCTGCGCGGAACGGTGCTGTTTCCGCTCGTGGTGCAGCCCCTGCAGACCGCAAGGGAAAGCTCCGTCAAGCTGATAGACGACGCGGTGGTCAGCGAGCCGCGGGTGATCGCCGTTTCGGCGCTGAAAGACCCGACGGTCGAAGAGCCAACGCTTTCGGACATCTATTCGGTCGGTGTCGCGGCCGCGATACACACAATGCTGAGGCTTCCCGACGGCCAGCGCATGATCGTGCAGGGTCTGCGGCGAATTCGTATTCTCGAAGCGGTGCAGACGGAGCCGTATCTCAGGGTGCGCATCGCGCCGCTGCCGGACGTTACTGACTGGACCTCGGAACAAGAGTTGGAGATCGAGGCCCTGAAACGGAACATATCGAGTATGTTCCAGAAGGCGGTGTCGCTTTCGCCAAATATGCCCGATGAGCTGCAATCGGTCATAACTACGGTCAACAGGCCGAACATCCTTGTGGACACCATCGCGGCACACCTGCCCCTGGCTCTGGAGGAGAAGCAGGACCTCCTGGAAACAGTGGGAGTGCGCGAGCGGATGGCCAAGCTCCTGAACCTTCTTACAAGAGAGGTGGAACTGCTGCAGCTCGGGAGCAAGATTCAGTCGGAAGTGCGCTCGGAGTTGGAGAAGACGCAGCGAGAGTACTATCTGCGAGAGCAGCTCAAGGCGATTCACAGGGAGCTTGGTGAGACTGACGAGCGGACAGTGGAACTCGACGAGCTTCGGCTCAAGATAGCCGAGGCCAAGATGGCGCCGGAGGCGGAGAAGCAGGCGAACCGCGAGCTTGAGCGTCTCAGCCGGATGCCCTCCCAGGCGCCTGAATACACGGTATCGAGAACCTACATAGACTGGCTTGTGTCGCTGCCCTGGAGCGTGAACACTGAGGACAACCTGGATATTCCGCGAGTGCGGCAAATCCTGGACGAGGACCATTACGGCCTGGAAAAGGTGAAGGACCGGATATTGGAATATCTTTCCGTGCGCAGGTTCAAAGAGCAGGGGGAGATACGGCATCCTATACTGTGCTTTGTGGGGCCTCCGGGAGTTGGGAAGACTTCGCTGGGCAAATCGATAGCGCGGGCAATGGGCCGCAAGTTCGTGCGGATATCGCTTGGAGGTATTCGAGATGAGGCGGAAATCCGCGGTCACCGGCGAACATACATAGGCGCGCTGCCGGGGCAGATCATTCAGGCGATCCGAAGGGCGGAGTCGAACAATCCCGTGTTCATGCTGGATGAGATCGACAAGGTCGGCGCGGACTTCCGCGGCGACCCTTCGTCCGCGCTGCTGGAGGTCCTGGACCCCGAGCAGAACTCGTCGTTCCGCGACCACTACGTGGAGTCGCCGTTCGACCTATCAAAGACGATGTTCATAACGACGGCGAACATACTGGACACCATACTCCCGCCGCTGCGTGACCGGATGGAGGTCTTGGAACTCGGCGGATATACGGAAGAAGAGAAGCTGGAGATCGCGAAGCGACATCTGCTCCCCAAGCAGCTCGCCGAGCATGGGCTGAAAGCGGACGAGCACATATCGTTCCTGGACGACGCCATTACCGCGATCACCCGGGGGTATACCAGAGAGGCCGGAGTGAGGAATCTGGAGCGCGAGATCGCCTCGGTCTGCCGCAAAGTGACCAGAGAGTTCGCCGAAGGCAGAACTGAAGCGGTCAAGGTCGACGCGGAGCGCGTAAGCCAGTATCTGGGAGCGCCGA
Source organism: Armatimonadota bacterium (assembly GCA_030649165.1). GTDB lineage: Bacteria > Armatimonadota > UBA5829 > UBA5829 > JAUSEB01 > JAUSGG01. The sequence continues at coordinate 23,612 of JAUSGG010000240.1, read as the reverse complement.
GGTTTCTGCACGAGGAGATAAAGGACAGGACATCGGAGCCTGGGGTCGCTGTCGGATTGGCCTGGACGCCGACGGGAGGCGAAGTGCTGTTCATCGAGGCGACGAAGATGACCGGCGGCAAGACGCTGACTCTGACCGGACAGCTTGGCGACGTTATGAAGGAGTCGGCGCAAGCCGCGCTGAGCTACGTGCGCTCGCACGCTCAAGAGTTGGACATCGATCCGAGCTTCTTCAAGAAGTCGGATATTCACCTGCACGTTCCCGCGGGAGCGATTCCCAAGGACGGTCCCTCGGCGGGGGTTACGATGACAACAGCGCTGGTGTCACTGCTCACCGGTCGCCGCGTGAAGAACGACGTAGCCATGACGGGCGAAGTGACGCTGAGAGGTAAGGTGCTGCCGATCGGCGGAATCAAGGAGAAGGTCCTGGCGGCCCGGCGCGCGGGCCTGACAACTATTATCCTTCCGGAGGAGAGCCGCAAAGACGTGCTGGAGGATTTGCCCAAAGACGTACAGGACGAGATGAGCTTCGTGTATGTGAGGGAGGTTGGGCAGGTTTTGGAAGCGGCGTTGGAGTCCTTGACCTAGCCTCGGTTCAGGGAAGAACGCAGATGAACACAGATAAACGCAGATGAACACAGATAAACACCGATGAACGCGGATAAAAGCTTCTGTCCCTCCAGGTATCATACCTGGAGGGATTGTAGGGTCTTAGGGTTTCAGGGTTCGCTCTTCAGTCGCTCGGCGATGATCTCCGCCGTGTGCTTCACCTGCGCCGGGCAGGAGTAGGTTGCCATGCCGCCGCGGAGGTGGAAGACGCAGCCGGGGCAGTCGGTGGCGACGATTTGCGGCTCGACGGACCGGACGTTTTCGATCTTGCGGCGGAGGATCGACTCGGAGATGTCCGGGTATTTGAAGGAGTAGCTTCCGGCGAAACCGCAGCAGACGTCGGATTCGGGCATCTCGACAAGGTCGAGCCCTGCCAGTTGCAGCATCGACCTTGGCTCCGCGCTTATACCCAGTCCGCGTTTCAGATGACACGGGTCATGGTACGTGACGCGCGCTTTCTCCTCGGATGCGATCAGGGCGGAAATCCCCTCCCCTGCCTGTAGAACGTTGAGCAGGAATTCGTTGAAATCCTTTACTTTCGCGGCTATTGCGCGCGATTGTTCCTCGAACTCCGTGCCTTTGACAAGACGGGTCATATCTTCTCTCAGGGCTACGGCGCAGGTCGGGCAGGCGGTGATGACATAGTCGGCGTCGGCCAGGGCCGCAACATTCTTTATGGCCAGGCCCTTGGCGGTTTCGCGATCCCCGGCGTAGATCATCGGCGCCCCGCAGCAGGTTTGTTCGGCGGGAAACGCCACTTCGACGCCCATCCGCACAAGCACATCGCAGACGGCCTCCCCTATCTCCGGGTACATGGCGTCTATCAGACAGCCGGCGAAGAACGCAGCGCGCGCGACGCTCTTGCCGGCGGGTTTTATCAGATTCGGAATCCGTTTCCGAAGCGGCGAGCCTGAGAACGCCAGGCCCATTCGCAAATAGTTGGGCGCAACGGAGGTCTGGTTTACGAACGGTTTGGCGAGCAGCATCGGAATTCGGGCGGCGCGGGCCATTCGGGCGGCAGTTTCCAGAGTCGCGAGGTCGCCGAACATGCGGAACTTGAGTCTATCAGCGGCCCCGAGTCCCCGTTTGTCGACAATTCGTTCCCTGAGCGCTATGGTCATACCGGGCGTGTCGATCTCCGCCGGGCACACTGAGACGCACATTCGGCAGCCGTTGCAGAGGCCAAGGGTTTCCTCCGCTTCGTCAATGTTGCGATGGAAGCTCGTCACAACCGCCCCTATTCCACCGATGTAGGAATTGCCGTAAACGTGGCCTCCGACCGCGCGGTAGGGAGGACAGACGTTCAGGCAGGCCCCACACTTGAGGCAATAGAGGGCTTCGGCGCAGTCCTCGTCCTCGCGCATCTCGGACCGCCCGTTGTCCACAAAGACGATGTGAAGCTCCTTGGGGCCGTGCACGCCCAGGGCGAGGGTTTTCTCGATATCGGTGGTCCTGCTGGGGCCGGTTATGTACGAGACATAGGCCGTCATCTTCTGGCCGGTGCCGCTGCGGGCAAGGAGCTTGATGATGGCATTGGCGTCGTCGAGGCTCTCGACCAGTTTCTCACGGCCCACAACCGCGACGTGAATAGGAGGAAGCGTGGTGACGAGCCGGCTGTTTCCCTCGTTTGTAACTATCACTAGCGAGCCGGTTTCGGCGATTGCGATGTTCGCGCCGGAGATGCCCATCTGCGCTTCCACAAACGCGCGGCGGAGCTCGGTTCTTGCCACTTCAACGAGGTCGGGGATGTTAGGTTCCAGCTTCCGGCCAACCACTTTCGAGAATAGCTCTGCGATCTCCTCGCGAGTCTTGTGCGCGGCGGGTTGGGTGAAATGGGAGGGCTTTTCGTGCGCCAACTGGATGATCCACTCGCCGAGGTCTGTCTCGATGACCTTCATCCCGGCGGACTCGAGATGGGCATTTAGCCCGATCTCCTCGGTGAGCATCGACTTCGACTTTACTATTAGCTCAACGCCGCGGTTCTTGGCCAACTCGGCGATGTAGCGGTTGGCGTCTTCCGGGGTGTTTGCCTCGTAGACAACCGCGTTTACCTGTTCGGCTTCGAGCTTGAACCTGTCGAAAAGCTCGGGCAGGCGGGAAATGCACCGCTCTTTGATTCCGCGCACTTCATCTCGCTGCTTCTCGAAATCGACGCTTTGCATGCCCGCGGCGCGGGCGGCGGAATAGGCATTCGCGGACCTTTCGAGCGCGAGTTGAAGATAAGGGTCCTGTATCGCTTGCCTGATTCTCTTGCGTTGGTTAGTCATGAGGGTTCTCTATATTTATTATGGGCCGCCATGTCCCCGGCAGTCAAGGTAAGAGTTCAGGAGTGGGGAGCGGATTTCACCCTCACCCTAACCCTCTCTCGTCAAGGGAGAGGGGATTACGCTCGTGTTCCGCCGAGGGCGGTGAGAGGACGACGAACGTACTCCATAATCCTGAACTGTTACCAGTCAAGGCGCGCAGGTGTGGGTTCGGCATTGCGGGAACGTATCCCGCTTCCGACCATAGTTCACGCAACTAAGCGCTAGATTGCCTCCCAGGCAGATATCAGGGACCCGGGACCTTCTGAGGGTGGCTCGGCCGCCATTTCTATTACCACCATCGTGCCGGCCTTCCCCGTAGCAAGGTAGACCTTGTCTGCCAGTTCCAGCATCAGAGAGTAGCCCATGCCCAGAGAAACCTTCGTGGAGAACCCTCGCTCAAGAGTGGCCTTTGGTATTATCAGTGTATCGATTCCGCTACCCTCGTCGGCTATTGAGAGTCGGACCACTCTTCCGTCAATATAGGCGCTCACGTTCGCGCCGTGCGCGTGTTTCAGTGCGTTCTCCGCCGCCTCGCCCACACTGAGTACCAAGGAATCGGTCCTCTCCTCATTCATCCCGATTTCATGGACAGCCAGCCGGGCCATCCGTCTTACCGCTTCGAGGTCTTCGGGCGCGCCAAGAAACACCGACGCGCGAGGTTCCCCGAGTAAAGCGATGATCTCCTCTCGTTCGCAAAGGACCAATCTGCCCCCGGTCACGGCGAAAATCGTGTTCCGGTAGAACTGTCGTTTCTCGCGTTCCGATTCCATGAGCATTTGTTTGTCACTGGACAAAGCTGATCTCATCTGCTCGATCGAACGTCCGAGATCTCCAATCTCATCCTTTGGCCAGTGCGTCGGCGACTGGTCCAACCGGCCGGAGCCTATTTCGGCGGCTGTTCTCGACAAACGATCGATCGGGTTCACCACCCGGCGCTTGAGCAAGAGGGCCAGCGCCAAGCCGGGGATTACTATTACCAGAGCCGCGCCGCCCATGAAGTACCTGTGCACTTCAGTCATCGGCGCACTGCGACGCAGGCCGGACGCTCTACCGGCTCCGCCGTCGACCGACGTCATAACCTCAGAGAACTTCGTGAGGCAAGCCCATGCCACTGTGGCATACACGAGCCCAACAACTACCGCAACGATGACTGTCAGATTCAGAATGAGTCTCATGAAATCGTCTCCTCACGGCCCGCGCCTCGACGGCTGCGCGGAGCGCACCCTGATGTAAAGGATACCCACCTCAAGGAACTACGATGATTGGCGCACGGGTAGAGCCTGTCTGGAGTGAGTTCGGTTCCGCGGGAATGTCATTCCGACCGAAGTGGAGGAATCCGCTTTTTCCGGTTGCGTCACGCTAAAAAGCAGATTTCTCGACTCCGCCGGCGCTCCGCTCCTAAGAAAGCGCCCAGTTTCGGGATTTCCGGGTTGGGACCCGAAGTTGTCTGCTATAGCCTCCGTATGACGCCCAACCCTCAAATCCCGAAACACCGGGGTGGTTCCTTTCCGAAATATCCCCGCCTGCGGGGTCGGCTGCTCGAAATGACGATTCCCGGAAGACTGAACTGTCACCCTGTCTGTGCGCATTGTCCCTCGCTTGAGAAGACGTGAAGGCGCAGCCTCTGGTTGCGGGTTATATATGTAGCGCTACCAATGAATTCTTGCGTTGGTCGCTGCGTCGCACTACGGCGAAGCAGTCGCCACGTGGCGCACGACTGAGCTGGACGGAACCTCGAAAAATCCTGGAACCAGTCTGAATTCCGCGCGTCTTTGAAAGCGTAGGGAGGCTTGCGCAAGTTACCCACGCGCGATCTCCTCCCCGTCCAAACATGGAGCGGCGGCCCAGCGACGCGCGCAGTACAGGCAAGTCAGCCACCGCTCCATAACACATTTCCGGACCGAAAGGAGTCTGACAACATGTTTTTGCGAAATCGACTGTCTCTATCGCTTGCAGTGGCAATGGCCGTGCTGATCCTTGCGGTGGTCGTGTGGTTTTCACCGTCTATAGGCCGCGCCTACGCACAGTGCAGTATGCCCGGTATGTCCCACGGCGGTGACGGCGACCAAGGATCGCACGTGGGCACAGCCGGAGGAGAGAAGCGAGAGTTGAAGGTGACTGGGACCGTGCTGGCAATCAACGCTAAGACCCGCACCGTGTCTCTGCGCCTCGACGTTCCACTTGGAGTCGAAGTTGGAGCCGATCAGATAAGGAAGACCAAAGTCGGTGACACAGTTACGGCCATAATGACAGCCGGAGCCAAGGGACGGATAATCCTGCAAAAGCTCGTCGCGGGCGCAGCGGACGCCTCCCCCGCCGGCAACTTGCAGACCGTCAAGTTCAAGATCACGGGATTAATGTGCGGCGCGTGCGCCGACAAGCTGCAGGAGAGCCTCAAGTCGGCTCCTGGAGTGGCTACGGCATCGGTAAGCGTCAACCCCGCGGAGGCGAAGATCACCTTTGATCCGGCGAAAACCGATGCTTCGACGCTCAAGAAAGCAGTTGCGGAGACGGAGCCTATTCACGAAGGACATCCTTTCGGCGTCAGGGAATGAATGTGTACGAACCTGCTGCAGTCGAAGTTGCGGCAACGCCGCCGTACCGCGCTGCCGATCCCGACATGGCGGCGACCTACGACTATCAGACAGTTGATCACGGAGGGCAACATGGACCAGTGGATGTTCACCGCTCTGGGCGTACATAGGGCATTGGTTCACTATCCGATAGCGCTGCTCGCGGCCGGCTCCGTATTCGAGGTGGCCGGCCGCGCACTCGGGAATTCCCGCTTGCGGACCGCGGCCTCCTACGTGCTGCTTACAGGTCTTGCGTCGGCTGTTGCCGCAGCCGTTGCGGGCCTCGCGGCTGCGACCGATCCCGACATGGCTCGTCACGCGGAGGCCTTGGCGCGGCATCGCGCGCTGGGGATTGCCACCATATTGTTGTTTGCGTTCGCCATAATCTGGAAGTTCGTTACCGAAAGAAACCGTTCGAGTTTCCGCGGTTCAGTCTACGTGGCAGCTCTTCTCGCAGGCGCGGCGATGACCGTGGCAACTGGATACTACGGAGGAGAGATGGGGCACAGCGCCGTTCACGATGACGGGGCTTGTTCCCACGATGACCCGCACACCGGCGGGACCGCGCCCGACGTACACCGGGAAACTCACCACTAGACTTAGTGGCGCTAGTATTGTGGTGGCACGGTCGAGTGTGTTCGTGCGTTGCGAAACGCTGTTTGGCTCAAGTAAAACCTGGAACCTCTCGGAGCTTCTTCCGTCTTTGGTAAAGGCGGTGGTTGAAATCCTCGGCGAAGCGCCGATAATAAGCATTGAGATTCCCGAGCAGGCTACCTGCTGGAGGTGGTTGATAAGGTGCAGAGTCGCTTTGCAGCAACATTACGATGGATGAGACAGCATGTTTGGAGTATCTTGCTCCTGATCGTTCTACTGATCGTCTCCAACGTCGGCGTCAGGCTTTGGAAAGTGAAGCACCCCGGAGCTATGTCGATCATAGAGGCGCAGGCGATGGACATGACCGCAATGAAGCCGCCTGTCGGCGCGATACCGGTGGCTACGGAAGTAGTTGGTCGCTCCAGTTTCAGCGCCAAGGTCACCTATACCGGGTCCGTGGCCCCGTATACGGAGCAAAACATATATCCCAGGGTCGAAGGATGGCTGAGGGATCTGACCGTTTATAACGGCGACCGTGTGCCCGCGGGCAAATTGCTGGCTGTAGTGGATTCGCCCGATTTGCAGACAAAGGTCGCTGAAGCCACCGCGGCGCGCGCGGCCGCGGGGTCCGAAATAGCAGTCGCCAAGTCCGCCAGTGTCAGAATGAGCTCTGAGCGGGAAGCCGCGGTCAGCGAAGTTCAGACGGCCAGAAGCGAGGTCGTCGCCGCGCAAGCCCGCTTGGCGGCTACGCGAAAGGGAGTCATCCAAGCCCAGAGCGAAGTCAAGGCGGCAAGAGCCAATCAGGAATATTGGCAGGCTGAGATCAGGCGCGAGGAGAACCTGCTGAAGGTGGGCGCGGTGTCCAAACAGGAGTATCAGTCCGAAAAGGCGCAGGCCGCGTCGGCGGACGCCGACGCGGACAACAAAGAGGCGATGCTCGAAGAAGCGCGCGCCAACGTAAGGGCGGCGGAAGCCGAGGTTTCGAGCAAGCGGTCGATGGTTCGGGTAGCTAGCCAACGCGCGAGCGCCGCGGCGGCAGCGGTCGGCGGGTCGTACGGTGAGATCGCCCAAAAGACAGCGGCGGCAAGGCAGGCCGGGGCGATGGTTTCCACCGCGGCCACAATAGACAGCTATCGTTATCTGCGCGCGCGGTTCGCCGGAATCATCACTAAAAGGTACCTCAGCCCCGGCCAACTGGTGAACTCTTCAACCGCGGTATTGACCATCGTACAAATGGACAAGGTGCGGCTGCAGGCGAACGTTGCCGACCAGGACATTGCCAGAATCCGGATCGGCGCGCCGGTCACAGCGAGAGTCAACAAGAACCCCGGCCTGGTGTACAGGACCAGGGTATCCTCGATATCCCCCCAGTCGGACCAGAACAGCCGCACGTCCGTGGTAGAGGCCATAGTCGATAATGCGGGGCACAAGCTGGCTCCAGGGGATTACGTGACCATGCAGATCGACGCGTCCGCCGAGTCGGACCAGATAACCGTTCCGAGCAGCGCGATCGTGGAGACGAACGGGCGGAACGCGGTCTGGGTCGTCAGATCCGAAGCCCCCAAAGGCAAGATGACCTACTACTGCACAATGCACCCGGAGGTGAAGAGCGACAAACCCGGCAAATGCTGGAAGTGCCAGATGAAACTGGAGCCCAAGACCAGCGGGGGCAACAAGAAAGCGCGTCTGGTCTATGTGAGCCTGGGGGCCGATGACGGATCGCGAACCGCGGTCGTGTCGGGGCTCAATGATGGGGACGAGGTTATCCATCAGGGACACACTTATCTCAAGGAAGGTAATATCGTCTTCCCGACCAACTGGGGCAAGGATGGTCCTCAGGAATTGCCCAAGGCGCCGGGGATGGGCGCTATGCCGGGAATGGATCACGGCGCGGGAAGTATGCCCGGGATGGACCATTCAGGCACGCAAGGTTCTGACCTCCCCCCAGCCCCCTCCCACAAGGAGGGGAAACGCGCTCCCGGCATGGATCACTCCAAGATGCAGATGCCTAAGCCGGCGGTGAAGGGGCAGAAGACCTACGTGTGCCCGATGCACCCGGAGGTTATGAGCCACAAGGCTGGTGAAGACTGCCCGAAGTGCGGGATGAAGCTCGAGGAGAAGAAGTGAGGGCGGTGTGGTTTACTGCGGGAATTGACACGGATTGTCTTTTCAGCGTTAGTTTGATTAGGCCATTCCCGCAGCATAGCGAAGTTGAAAGTAACCTCCCCCTAACCCCGTCCCAAGAGGAGGGGGGATTACGGTAGCTTATGTCAGATAACAACCCAACAACCAGGCCGAGGATGGAAACACGCGGGGCGACCGCGCTGCACATGATCCACAAATGGTCGATCGAGCACCCCTACGTGATCATCTCGTTTTACCTGGCCGTGGTCATAATGGCGGTTCTCGCGATCCGGTTATACGTGCCCAGGCGGTTCATGCCCTACGTCGAAAGTCCGATGATCGGCGTGGTTTCGATGATGCCGGGGCTCTCCTCTCAGGAAATGGAGATGTACATCTCCAAACCGATCGAAGAGAGCCTGGTGAACGTCAAGAACCTGCACTACATTAGATCGACCTCGCAGGACGGGTTCTCCATCGTATCCCTGGAGTTCAACTACGGGACCGACATGAAAAAGGCCCTGTTCGACGTGCAGTCGCTGATGAACGTCGTTCAGGCGAACCTGCCCACGACGGGGGCGAACCTGAAACCGAGCTGGGTCCTCGCAATTGACCCGTTGAACCTGCCAATCCTGTCCATTGCCGTTACAGGGGACGAGCGATGGGACAAGCCGCGGCTTCGCGAGATGGTGGACAACGACGTCATCAACCGCGTGAAGGTGATACCGAACGTCTACTCGGTCGTACCATTTGGCGGGTATAAGCGGCAGTTGCAGGTAATTGTGGACAGGGACAAACTTGCGGCGTACAAGATGTCCATCCTCGACGTGCGAAATGCCATCGACCGATATAACGTGAGCCGGTCCGGCGGGCGGCTCACGAGCGGAGCAAACGAGAGCATCGTGCGCGTGGACACGCGGGCCGTGGACGCGAACACGGTTCTGGACTATCCGCTTGCGAGCGCAAACGGATCAGCGCTCAGGCCGCGGCCGGTCGCTTCCGGTGGAATGGGCGGGCAGGCCGGAGGCATGGGCGCGCGGGTTGGCGCCATGACGGCGCAGACGGAGCAGTCCACCGCCGGCGCTGGAACGCTCGACCAGCCAAGAATCGTCTACGTGCGAGACGTTGCGAAAGTCGCGGACACGTATTGGGAGCGCAGGAGCGCGTACCGGTACATGCACAACGGCAAGAGCAAGGAAGCGATCGAAGCGGCTATCATACAAGACCCCGGCGCGAGTTCGGCAAGAGTCGTCCCCGCCGTGCAGAAGATACTTAAGCAGCTTGAGGCGGAGAACCCGGGAGTCAAGTTCGAAGTCGCCTACGACAACGCCCAGTTCGTCAACATACTCTTTGAGAACATGTTCGAGGAATTGGGCATAGCGATACTGCTGACGGCAATCGCCGTGCTCTTGTTTTTGGGCGAGTGGCGCGGAACACTGATATCGCTCATCACGATTCCGATATCCCTGGCGATGGCGATACTCGGGCTGACCGCGATGGGGATGACGCTGAACTCGGGCACGCTGATCGGACTGCTGCTCTGCATCGGGAGACTCGTGGACGACTCGATAATCGACATCCATGCCGTCGAGCGTCACATGCGAATGGGAAAGGACCCGAAACGGGCCACCATCGACGGCATCGCGGAGGTGAGGCTGGCTGTCATCGCCTCCACTGTTGTGCTCGTTCTCGCGCTGAGTCCCCTACTCTTTGCCGGTGGGATTGTCCAGTTCATGTTTGTGGAACTTGTGTGGCCGATCATCCTGGGATTGCTCGCGTCGATGCTGGTGTCGTTCACGCTCACGGCGCTTTTGTGCGCGAACCTGCTGAGGCCGCACGCAGAACTTGAGGGTGAACGCAGGCGCTGGCTGTACCGCGGCATACTCGGTCCGATTCAGGGCCTGCTCGACCGCATGGAAGGCGGCTACGCGAATATCATTCGCTGGATGCTGCAGCACAGATTCTCTAACATGGCCCGAATCCTGGCAACGGTGATCATCGGGTTCACCTTCTACCATTTCATCGGATCGGAGATGATGCCGCTCGCCGACGTGGGGCAGGCGTATGGGGTCCTGGAGATGGCCCCCGGAACCAGCTTCGTCGAAACCGAGCGCGCCGTCAAGGGACTGGAAAAGATCATAGCGAAATACCCCGAGATTGAGAAGGTCTCCACCGAGATCGGCGCCGAATCGCTGTTCGAGAGCTTCAGTCCATTCTATACGGGTTACGCAATGCCACAGGCCAACGCCGCCACGATGATGATGACCTTTTCCGATAAAGACGACCGCGGGCGCGACATCTGGCAGATCGTGGACGCTATTCACGACGAGGCCACGTCCACGATCCCCGGCATACGCCGCCTGCAGATCAAGGAGATGGGTTCGGACGTGATGGCCAGCTCGCTCGCGCCGGTGTCGGTGGTTGTGTACGGGAAAGATATGAACGTGCTGAGCCGGATTGGGCAGCAGGTCCTGGACGTGGCAAAGCAGACACCGGGAATGTACCAGGCGTCGTCCAGTTGGGATATGGCGCAGCCTTCGTATAAGGTGGATGTCATTCCGGAGCGGGCTCAGGCGCTGGGGCTGACGCCGGAGGACATTTCGCAGCAGGCGTACTACGCTCTCAACGGCGGTCTCGCAAATGAGTGGTACCGGCTTCCCAACGTCAGGCAGGACACCGTCCTGATCAGATACGAGCAGAACGACCGCCGTAACGCAGCCGACCTGGCCGGAATGTACGTGACGGCGCCGGACGGGCGGCAGGTCTCGCTGAAGAGCGTGGCCAACATCAGCCGGGAAGTCGCCCCGACAATACTAGAACACGACGGCGTGCGGCGGGTCGTGTCCGTAAACGGATTTTATCGCAAAGACGGACACCTTGGCCGGCACAATCCTCCGTCGATGGACGTGACGATGGACCTGATGATGCGCGCGATGAGCCAAGTGAATTTCCCACCGGGATACGGCATCGAAGCGCGGGGCGATATGACGCAGATGATGGACAGTTTCCGCAGACTGCTGATCGGGCTTCAGATCGCGGTGATATTCATCTTCCTGGTGCTGGTCGCGCAGTTCAGGGGATTCCTGCAGCCTCTGCAAATGGTCTTCTCGCTGCCGCTGGAGCTGTCGGGTGTGTTCGTGGCGTTGTTCCTCGCCCATCAGGCATTCTCCACCGTGTCCGTCATGGCTGTGATCGTGCTCACGGGAATGGACATCACCACGGCCATACTGCTGATCGATATGATCGCGCGATACCGAGACAGAGGCGTGCCCAGGGACCAGGCTGTTGTCGAGGCGTGCCCGCAGAGGCTGCGACCGATTCTGATGACGTCGATGATCACCATGATCGTTATGGCGCCGGTGGCGTTTTTCCCGAAGACCGGCATGGACGCCTACCAGCCGCTGGGGACGGTGATTCTCGGAGGACTGCTGATAGGTACAATACTGAGCCTGTTCGACATCCCGATAATGCACACTTACGTGGACGACTTCATCGTCTGGGTGAACCGGCGATTCTTGAAGCGGGAATGGACCTGGCCGGTGATCGCCCAGTTTGGCGAGGGGGAGTATGAGTCCAGCGCGGCCGTCCCGGAAAGGACCGACGCATGAGATTTGCGACGTGGTTGTTTATCGCCATAATGGTTTGCTCGCCGGCGCTTGCGCAAACCCCTGAGAAGACGGAACCCAGCTTTCCTGCGATTACGCAGTCCGTCTCAATATCAGAAGCGGTGGAGATCGCTCTCAAGAACAACCCGCGGATTTCGTCGCAGTCCGCAATGGCGCGGGCCGCTCAGGCGAGGGTTGGAATGGCCAAGGCCATGACCAGACCCCGCCTGTCCGCCACGACGTTCGCCACGACGGGCACGTTTCCGAGCATCATCGCGGGGCCGCCCGCGGTGGATCCCATGCCCATAATGTCCACGCCCAACGAGCGGCAGTTGGACCAGAACCTGATGGCGATGTACCCGCTTTACACCGGCGGCAGGCTCAAGGGCCAGGTCGGGAACGCTCGAGGACTGGCAAAAGGGGCCGAGGCTGAAGCCGCGGGGGCGAGACTGGACGTGGCCCTGGACGCGAAGACGGCGTATCGGCGCGCGCTGCTGGCGTCGCGATTTGTGGAAGCCTATCAGAAACGAGTTGACGAAGGCCGGGAGCGACTCCGAATAGCCCAGGCTGCGTTTGACGAAGGCAAGATTGCGAAGTATGACCTGTTGCGGAATCAGACGGACCTTGCGGAGTCGGAGCAGGCGCTTGTCAACGCCCAGCGGGACGTGGAGATCGCCCAGGTCGATCTGAAGACGGCGCTTGGCCTGTCGTTGGAGTCGAAACTAACTCTGACCGACCAACTGGCGGCCCAGCCGGGCGCGCTGCCACTGGCCGACCTTCAGGCGCTGGCGCTGAGGCAGCGGCCGGAGATATCGGCGGCCCGGGCAAGAATACAAGCTGTCCAAGCGACGACGATTCTGGCCAAAAGCGCGTATAAACCACAGGTGTACGCCATCGCCATGCAGGACTTCGCGTCGACTTCGGGTTCGAGCTTCGACAGCGGGTATACGGTCGGTGTTGTGGCCGGGTTTCCGATCTTTGACGGGGGACAGAGGAAATCGGCCGTTAAGGAAGCCCGCGCGATGGCCGACCAGGCGGAGGCAGACCTGAGAAGCGCGCAGCTTGCCGTCAGCCGGGAAGTCGGAACAGCATGGGCGGAGTCGGTCGCCGCCGCCACAAACACTGAACTCGCAAAGGCGGCGGTCGAGCAGGCCGAAGAGGATTACAGGGTTATCAAGTTGCGGTACGAGGCCGGGAAAGCCATCAACGTCGAGGTCCTCGACGCATTGGCGGCGTTGACGAGGGCCGAGACGAACTACGCGCAGGCGTTGTACGAGTTGAACGCCGCGCAGGACCGGCTTGCGAGAGCGGTTGGGACGTAGGGTTCAGGGAAGAACCCGGATGAAGACTGCGGGAGTCGAGGCTGCGGGCCGAACCTCCCCCTGACCCCCTCCTTTCAGGAGGGGGAATACTTACTACTATTCGTAAGAGAGGAGTTATCGTAATGAAGAAGATCGTTGGTATCATTGTTGTCCTGTTCGTGCTGGCGTTGGTGATTCATGCGCCGGCGGCTACGGGAGGGACACACGGACAGACGTGCGGCGTGCACTCCGGAGCAGCGTGTCCCGTGATGAAAGGGGCGTCCGGCCAAGTCACCTGTCCCGTGATGGGCAAGAAGGTCGCGGACCTGAAGAACGCCCCCAAGAGCGTTTACAAGGGAAAGACCTACTATTTCTGCTGCCCGGACTGCAAGCCGAAGTTCGATAAGGACCCGGCCAAGTTCATCAAGACTGCTTCGGCTAAAGGCGTGGTAATGTGCCCTGTGATGGGCGGAAAGGTTGCCAACACAAAGACGGCGCCGAAAAGCACGTACAAAGGCAAGACTTATTACTTTTGCTGCCCCGGGTGCAAGCCAAAGTTCGATAAGAGTCCGGCCACGTACGCAAAGCCCGCGGCCGCCAACGCGGAAATAAAGTGCCCTGTATCGGGCGGAAAGGTCACGAGCTTGAAGACCGCCGAGAAGAGCGTGTACAAGGGGAAGACGTATTACTTCTGCTGCCCCGGCTGTAAGCCGCAGTTCGACAAGAACCCGGAGAAGTACGTCAGGTAGCGTTCTGGGTTGCGAAGTCCGCATCCCGCGGGAACTGACTTCGATCGAGCACGAAAGGTTTGATGGTCAAGGCCGTTCCCGCAGGATAGAGGTCTATAGGGTTCCAAGGTTTTAAGGTTTCAGTGTTTCTAGATTACGTATGAGACGCGGTGACAGCAACAATACAAGAAAGAGGCCGCTGTTCTATGTCGGGCCGGGTTTGATTCTGGCGTTGGTGGCGGCCATTGTCATCGGTAAGACCGCCATGAGGAGCGAGCGTGACGGCCGGCAGACGGCGCCGCCAATAATCGAGAGACGTACTGTGTCGTCCGCGGACGACCGACTTGGTCCCATTCCGGAGGTTGAGTTTCTGCTTGACCACAGGGCGCGGCTGGAGCTTTCGGGCGAGCAGATTGGGAAACTCGCTCGGCTGCAGGCGGATTGGGAGAAGGTCTACGGGCCGAAGCTGAAGGAAGCGGTGGCGGCGGGGCGCAAGCTGGGCGGCTATCTGTCCAAAGCGGAGAACGACCGGCGGACACCTGTCGCACAGATACAGAGGGAGTCCGCGCCGCTGGTTTCCGCCTCCGGTGAGATCGCAAAGGCGCGGCGGGAGTTCTGGTCCCGTGCGCTGAGGCTGTTGACCGCCGAACAACGCAAGGTGGCCGATGGCTTGCGCGAGGCTGAGATGCAGCGCAAGTCGAAGGAACTGGCTGATAAGGTGAAGCAAAGGTTCTGAGCCGCCGGATCACGCACCTAGGACGTTGGTCGCATTACTGGTGGGGCCGCCATTGCGGGAAGACGGACCAGATAGGAATAGGCCTGCAGCGCGGCTTTTGCGCCTTCTCCGGCGGCGATGATGATCTGTTTCTCAGGCACATCGGTAACGTCGCCGGCCGCGAAGAGTCCGGGGATCTCGGTCCCCGCGGCGCAGTTAACGGGAATCTCTCCCAGTTTGTTGAGTTTCACCAGATCGGCGATGAAGTCAGTGTTCGGAACGAGTCCGATTTCGACAAATACGCCCCTCACCGGCAGCACCCGCCGCTCCCCCGTGGACTTGTGCTGGACGGAAATCGAGCTGACGGTCACATCGCCGCTGATCTCCATAGGCAGAGTCTGCAGCAGGATTTCGACATTTGGGGCCGCCCATGCCTTTGTCTGAAGAACCTCGTCAGCGCGCAAAGAGTCCGTTCGCTCGATGATGTAGACCTTGGGAGTGATCTTGAGGAGCTGAACGGCGGCGTCGAGCCCTGAATTCCCGCCGCCAATCACGGCGACCTCCGAGCCCGCGTAGAGCGGCGCGTCGCAAGTCGAACAGTAGGTGACGCCTTTGCCGCGGAATTGGCGCTCGCCGGGAACGTTCAGCATCCTGGGCGATTTGCCGCTGGCCACTATCACCGCTCTGGCGTCAAACTCGCGCAAATCCTCTGTCTCCACCCGGAAACCATGCTCTATGCGGCTCAGGCGGGTGACGCGCCCGAATTCCTGGCGCAGGTTGAAATGGCGAACGTGCTCCTCGAACCGCTCGACGAGCTCGACCCCGGTGATGTACATAAACCCGAGGTAGTTCTCGATCTCCGAACTCCAGGTGGTCTGCCCGCCGACGTTTTCGCTGATGATCAGCGTGTCGAGCTGCTTGCGCGCCGCGTAGACCCCGGCGGTCAGGCCGGCCGGGCCGGCGCCGATTATGATAAGCTCGTGCAAGGTCATCCTCCGAAAAGAAAGAGAAGATCACACGGCCGCCGGCAGCAATTGGTCGAGCCTGGCTCTGTTGAAGCCGACTATGATGCTGCCGTTCACGTCTATGACCGGAACGCCCAGTTGGCCCGATTTGCGGATCATCTCGTCGCGGGCCTGCAGGTCGGTTGCCACGTCATATTCCTTGACAATCACACCTTTTTCGGTCAGGTACCTCCTGGCCTGGTGACAGTAGGGTCAAGTCGGCGTCGAATACAAGGTGACCGTCTGTTGTTCGGCCATGCGCGTGTTCCCTCCTTCGGGCGACCGCGGGGCGTCATCCCCGCGTCAGCTTGCCATAAGTGGTTTGCCTTTATATACCCCTGCTCTCCAGTTTTCAAAAAGGCCGGAGAATGGCGGCCGGGCGTACCTGCGCGCGCAACCCCACCTCAGCCCTCCCCTGAAGTGGGAGGGAGCGGGCCACTACTCCACCGTCACGCTCTTGGCGAGGTTTCTCGGCTGGTCGATCTCGTGCCCGCGGTTTTTCGCCACGTGATAGGCCAACAGTTGCAGCGGAATCGCGGCCAGGATTGGCGACAACAGCTCATTAGTGCGCGGGACGCGGATGACGTGATCAGCATATTTGCCGATCTGGTCGTCGTGCTCATAGGCGATGGCGATTACGTCTCCCTGCCGCGCTTTGACCTCCAGGATATTGCTGAGGACTTTGTCGTACGTCCTGCCCTCGACCGCGACTGCCACGGTAGCGACACCGGGGTCTATCATCGCAATGGGACCGTGTTTCATCTCGCCCGCGGCGTAGCCTTCGGCGTGTATGTAGGCAATCTCCTTGATCTTCAGCGCGCCTTCCAGCGCTGACGCCAGGTTCGGCCCGCGGCCCATGTACAGGAAGCCGTTATGGTTGCAGTACTTCTCGGCGCAGCGCAGCGCCTCGGGATGATCGCCAAGTATCACCTCAACCTGCTGCGGGATGTTCCAGAGCAGCTCGCGCAGTTCGCGCGCCCGCGTCTCATCGAGAGCGCCCCGCGCCTGGGCGAGATAGAGCGCCATCAACTCGATCACCATCAACTGCGTCGTATACGCTTTCGTGGACGCGACAGCAATCTCAGGGCCGGCGAACGTGTAGAGGACGCTTTCGCTCTCGCGCGCGACCGAGCTTCCAACGACGTTGGTAATAGCTACAATGGAAGCTCCCTTGCCTCTGGCTTCGCGCAGACCGGCCAGTGTGTCCGCCGTTTCACCCGACTGGCTTATGACTATAGCCAGCGTTCGATCGTCGATTATCGGGTCCCGGTAGCGAAGCTCTGAAGCGACATCGAGCTCGACGGGAACCCGCACCAGCGCTTCGATGGCGTATTTGCCGACCATGGCGGCGTGGAATGCGGTCCCGCAGGCCACCATAGTGATCTTGTCGATTCGCCGGAGATATTCGATACTCAGGTTCAAACCGGGCAGTTCTATGCCGGCGCTGTAAGATGAAAGACGTTCGCGCATCGTCTCCCTGAGGGCCTGCGGCTGCTCATTGATCTCTTTGAGCATGAAATGCTCGTAGCCGCCGCGTTCCGCCATCGCCGCGTCCCACGTGACTTCGTATATCTCGCGCTCGACCGGCTGCCCGTCCAGAGAACTGAAACTGACGTGGTCTCTTTCGAGCACCGCAATAGTATCGTCATCTACAAAGTATACGTTTTTCGTGTATGGCAGAAAGGCCGGGACATCGGATGCCAGGAAGTTCTCCCCCACTCCCACGCCGACAACCAATGGGCTATGCCGGCGTGCCGCTACTATCCGCGCCGGATCATCCTGCGCGATAACGGCGATCGCGAACGACCCCTCCAACTGTGCAACGGCCTGCCGCACCGCGGAGACAAGGTCACCGTTGCAGCTCTGTTCGACCAGGTGCGCGATGACTTCGGTGTCGGTCTCGGAACTGAACTCGTGGCCCGCGGCGATCAACTGCTCTTTCAGAGCGAGGTAGTTCTCAATAATGCCGTTATGGACGACGGTTATGCGACCCGAACAGTCGGAATGCGGGTGGGCGTTTTCATCGGAGGGGCGTCCGTGGGTGGCCCATCTGGTATGGCCCAGCCCTATCAGACCCTCGGGCGCGCAGGACTCCAGAAGGGCCTCCAGGGCTCTGAGTTTTCCAGCGGCCTTATGTATTTCTATGCGCCCACCGTTCAGAATGGCCACGCCGGCGGAATCGTATCCCCGATATTCCAGCCGCTTAAGTCCTTCGACCAGTATCGGGCACGCGCTTTTCGTTCCGATGTATCCGACTATTCCGCACATTTTATCGGGAACCTCCTACCGCGGCGCCGGAGCCGGTTGATCTTTGTCCGCTTCCTGGGGCTTGCCTGGAGTCGGGATCGAGAATCTGCTCTTGGCAAGCTCGGACAGACCGGGCAGCGTCTTTCTGAGCCAGGCGGCGGCTTTCGGGATGTCGAGGAATCCTTCCGTGCGAACGAGTGCAAGCTCGTTGCTCACTCCAGCCATATTTGCGTACAAAATGAAGAATCCCTCATTGTTGGGCAAAGCGTACACCGCCTGCGCCTCTCGCGGCTTGTCGAGGTTGAGGAGTATCCTCGTCCAGGGACCCTTCGACAGCGCGCTGTCGTAAAAAGAGACGATGGAACCGAGATTCTGTTTCCGCGGCTGCGGGAGGCGGGTCCGTACTATTCGGATGTGCTTGATCGCGGCAATGGCCCCGCTCAGCTCTTGAAGATTGAGCGCCGCCACCCGGTCTTCCAGTTCGTTCGATCCGACCGGGGCGCCGACGGCGGAGGAAAAGGACACAATCGCCTGTTTCACGATCCCAAGGATGTCATCATCCGAGATATTGATCTCGCCGATTACGGCCGCTCCCTTATATATCGGCACGTACGGAACGGCGCGCGAGGGTGATTCACCTCCGGCGGGACCGGCAATTGCGCAAGTGGAAAACACGATGAGAATGGCTGCAAGTAGAGCTGTCTTTGGCATTTCGTCTCCTCCCGAGGGACTTTTGCGAGCATCGCCCGCGGCGTCGGCTAATAATACCATAATGCGGCTTCGACCTCAACGGGTAAGGGTTCACAAATTGAGAGAGCTTTCACCCTCACCCCATTCGCTTCGCTCAGGGCAGGCTCTAACCCTCTCCCTCAAGGGAGAGGGGATTACGCTCGTGTTTTCCCAAGGGTGAGCAGCGATGAGAGTCGTACCGACCATTCCTGAGCAGGACTATTGCGCGTTCGGAAGTCCGAAGGTATTATGGTCACAGAAAACAGTGGAGGCGCACGATGAAAGCAGGGCTGGCGACGATAGCGCTGAGGCAACTGGACGTATTCGAGGCGGTAGATTTGGCTGCCGAAGCGGGATTTGATGGGGTCGAGATATGGGGCCGCGCGCCTCACACTCCCGATGTTTTCGACGAGAAACATACCCTGGCCATTCGAGAGCGCGTTCTGGGTCACGGAATGGAAGCGGCGATCCTCGGGTCGTACGTAAACTCCGCCGCGGCCGATTTCCAGGAGCGAGCCCTTACGGCCATCAGGGTCGCGGGAACCTTGGGCAGCGGCATTATACGCGTTTGGGCCGGCGATAAGGAGCCGGCGGCGGCAACCGACGAAGACTGGACGAAGAGCGCGGCCAACCTCAAATGGATGGCCGATCGCGCCGCTGACAAAGGCGTGACGCTTGCTATGGAGATGCACGGCGGCACACTGGCCCTGTCGCCCGAGGGAACCCTGCGACTCGTCGAATTGGCGCGCGCCGGTAACCTCAAGCTCAACTACCAGGTGAACGACCCCGGCAGCGCCGATCTGGAGAGATCGGTGCGCCTCGTCGGGCCGCACGTTGTTATGGTCCACGCGCAGAATTGTGTTCGTTCGCCGGAGGGAAACCCGCATCCGTGGGAGCGATCGCTCATCCAGGACGGGCTCGTGGATTATGCCCGCCTGTTGAAGCTGTTGAGACCGTACGGATTCGACGGTTACGTGGAGGTCGAGTTCCTGAAGGGCGACCCCGACAAAGACGGAATGATCGAGGCAATGAGGAAGGACGCCGCGTTTCTGAGGAAGATTACGGTGGAAGCGTCGGAGCAATAGCGCTCGCCGTGAGGTTAAAACCTCACGCTGCCGTTCCAAGCATGCTGAAGCAAGCTCCGGACAGACGTTACTCAGCGCTCAGAACTCCCCCGCTATCAGCCCCAATTCCTCCAACCGGTTCAGGACCGATTGTGTCACGTTGTAGGTCCTGATCTCGGACAGTCTCACCCACCGGCACTCCGACACGTCGGTTGCCGGACAAAGCTCGCCGCCGGTAATCGCGGCGAAGAAGTTGATCAGTACATAGTGCCACTTAAGGACGTCATCGTCTCTGATGATCAGGTCGCTGATGCCCGCCAGCTTGCCGACTTCCACCGCGAGTCCGGTCTCTTCCAGGATTTCCCGCTTGAGCGCGTATTCGAGAGTCTCGCCGAGCTCGACGGAACCGCCCGGGATCGACCACTTGCCGAAGCCCGGCTCCGCGCCCCGCTTAACGAGGAGGATTTCGCCGTCTCTTACTATTATCGCCGCGACCGCGGGGACAGGATATCGTAAATCGGTGTGCATAGCAGCTAAGGAACTATACCATTTTTGGGCGCGCGGGGCCAGGGCCAGGTAAGAGTTCACAAATAGTGAGTACCTACCGGGCAACGTCATTCCAAGCGCGGCGAGGAATCTGCTTTTCCGGTTGCGTCACGCCCAAAAACAGATTTCTCGACTCCGCTGGCGCTCCGCTCCTAATGAAGCGCCCCGTTTCGGGATTTCCGGGTTGGGACCGGAAGCTGTCCGCTATAGCCCGCGCATGGCGCCCAACCCTCAAATCCCGAAACACCGGGGTGGTTTCTTTCCGAAATAACCCCGCCTGCGGGGTCGGTTGCTCGAAATGACGTTTGCGGAAGGTACTCCGTGCTTCTGAACTGTTTCGTTGGGCGCTGGGCGCTGTTGCCGGAGGTGTACCAAGCAATGGCGTCTAAGTAAGGGCTGGCATATTCCCGACTGGAGGGATCAGCTCGCTTCGGGACGGAAAACTGGAGCGTTCAAGAAGCCTAAACGTGTATTCATTGCACAAACTGCAACGTGCTTTCGGCAACTCGCTTCAGCGTGCTTCAAGTCGCGCAGGCTCGTCATTTATGGCGAGAGTCCGAAGCGTTACGCCATTGCAGGGTGTATAGAAAGGACCTACAGTGTCAGACAGATTCCCAATCTACGTCAGCCAGCACAACCACTTTGACCCGCTGTGGCACAGATGCTGGGACCGGACATTCGATTTCAGAGGGGAGCGGTTCCGCTCGTACGCCGAGGTCGAGGAGCATATTATCGACATCTGGCTCGAAAGCGCAAAGCGCGGGGTCGGCTTCGTTGAGGGACAGTCGGCGGTTTTCAGGAAGTACATCGAGCGGAATCCGCACCGACTCGATGAGATACGCGACCACGTGAAAAGCGGGCTTATCCAATTGCTTGCGGGCGGTGAGGTTGTCTCCGACACAAACATGCCGTCCGGCGAGACGCTGCTTCGCAATCTCACGCTCGGCCAGAGGTACTTTGAAGATACCTTCGGGATACTCCCCACTGTGGGAACGCTGGAAGACGCATTCGGGCATAGCGCGCAAATCCCGCAGCTTTTCAGGGGGATCGGCTGCCGCATGCTGACCGGTATATCCCGAATCCGCGTGCCTGGAAACCACTGGAAAGGACTTGACGGCAGCGTCATCTTCACCGGCGATTATCCGTCGGGCCGCCACGTAGGACACTGCGCGAAGATTCTGCCGTGCCCTGAATGCGCGGGATTTGGCTGCGACCAATGCGGCAACCGCGGACTCGCGGACACGTGCGGGATCACGGACGAGAGCGTATGGGAGGCGCTGCAGGGGGAGTACTCCGGGCCGTTCGGCATTGTGGACATAGGCGGCGAAGAGGCCGTGCCTAACCCGAGATTGCCCGATCTGATAGCGCGAGCAAAGGACGAGCTTGGCGTCGATGTTCGGCCCGGCGATTTGGCGATTATAGAAAAGTATTTCGCGGACGCCTTGGCCAAAGTGGACGACGCGGACCTCGATGTGTCCGAACAGGTGGAGTCGAACCCGGTCTTCGCCGGCTGCTACGTCACGCGCATACGAGTGAAGCAGGAGCTCCGGCGGGTGGAGAATCTCGTTAACGCGGCTGAGCGGTGGGCGACAATCGCGCATTTGCTAGGACAGGATTATCCGGCGGAAGAACTGCTTGAAGCGTGGCGAAACACGGTGTTCGTCGGATTCCACGACGCGATCACGAGTTCCCACATGGACCAGCCCTACTACGAACTGCTGGATATGCTGGCGGAGGCCGAGTGCGAGGCGGATTCTGTTCTGGAAAGCTCTTTCGAGCGGGTGGAAAGCGAAATCGCCCTCGACCCGGAAAGGCAATATCTGATCCTCTACAACTCGGAGAGTTGGGAGCGCAATGACCCGGTCACCGTATCTGTATGCAACACTCGCGGCGCGCCGATGCTCAAAGCATCGGAGAGTGAAGTCGGAATACTGGACGTGTCGGCGACAGGCGCCGACGTGGACGTGACGTTCAGAGTATCAGTACCGCCCCTGGGCTATACCGTGATCGAGGCTATCCCCGATGCTGAACCGTTGGATTCCGGCCTTGTCACGAGCGGATCGGGCAGCGTC
This sequence comes from Armatimonadota bacterium, assembly GCA_030649165.1. Lineage (GTDB taxonomy): Bacteria > Armatimonadota > UBA5829 > UBA5829 > JAUSEB01 > JAUSGG01. Next base: position 1,399 of record JAUSGG010000240.1, on the reverse strand, counting down.
GAGAACGAGTTCCTCCGTATCCGGGTCTCCGACCGTGGCATTGACTCGATCTTCGACAAGCGCGGCGGTAAAGAGATTCTGGACACGTCCGCATATCTTGCGAACGAACTGGTCCTTGAGGAAGACGTGGGCGATCCCTGGGGAACGACGAAAGCGCCGGGATTTGAAGAGCGGCTGAGCCGTTACACGACCGGCGTCAGGATACGGCGCGCCGGGAACGCGAGCGAGATTATGCTGACAGGCCAGTACAAGGGCGCCGACGGGAACACGAAAATTCTTTCCTGGCGGCAGTCGGTGATGATCTACAAGGGCTTCGACAGGATAGACTTCAAGACCGAGATCGATTGGGACACCGAGCAGAGGCGAGTTCGCGTGGTGTTCCCGACGAACATCAAGACCGGCGAAGGCATGTACTCCATTCCCTATGGAGCGGTAAAGCGTTCGGCGTACGAACCCGACATCAGGTACGACAGGGCGATCAACGGCGATTGGCCGGCGCTCAACTGGGTAGACGTCTACAGCGAGAGCGAGGACCGCGGGGTCGCGCTTATCAACACAGGAACTCCGTCTCATAAGATCGAGGACGGGGTCATCTATATGTCCGTCTTGCGCAGTCCTACGGATGCCTGGGCGCTGGATGAACCGCATTACTACTCGTGTCCCGATTTCGACGGGGCGCGTGACGCAGGTCATCACGAGTTTCTCTACAGCCTCATCCCCCACGCAGGTGATTATCGCAGAGCGAATATCGAGAAGCGAGGCCGTGAGGTCAACAACCCACTGATCTGTCGTGGTCTAGCCGGACAGGGAGACGGGAAGGCAGCGTTGTCGCATAGTTTTGTAAGAGTGGAAGCAACGGACAACGTCATTATTACGGCGCTCAAAAAGGCCGACCGCGACGATTCAGTCGTCGTTCGACTGGCGGAGACGGGAGGCGAACCGGGTGAGGCGTTGGTATCGATCGACGGAGCAGACGGAAGAGCATCGGTCGTAGAATTGCTGGAACGTAATCCGGAGCCTGTCGAGGGGAAGATTGCGCTCGCCCCGTTCAAGATCGTTACGGTGAAGCTGGAACGGTAAGTTGGCTCCTGGCGGATGTGAAATACGTTTCGGGCCGGACTCTTTGGAGTTCGGCCCGACCATGAGAACTATGAGTCACTTGCGCGTGCCCTATTCCCAGGAAGTGCAGTCAGGCAGCGCTTCTTCCTAGCCCGCATTATTCACGAACAACGCTTGGGGGTCGTCATTCTGAACGCAGTGAAGAATCTTCTATCGCACAAGCGCCAGGTTCGGCTTCGCAGTTGGACGTTGCAGCTATCCGGGAGAAGATCCTTCGCAAGCTCAGGATGACATCCGCGGGGCGTCCGCAAAACAAGCGTTCCGTGAATAAATCGGGCTA
>JAUSGG010000224.1 GCA_030649165.1 Armatimonadota bacterium | reverse complement strand
GCGCTGTCGATTTACATGCCTTACTCATTGCGAGAGGTGTTGCGCTGCGTTCTGGAAGGGCTGCGGGCTCTTGACAGCAACTTGGCGATTGCCACGAAGGGCGCAATCTCACGGGCGCGCACACGGCTGGGCTGGAAGGCGGTTGCGGAGATATTCCGGCAGGTAGTTCATCCGATAGCGACGCCGCGGACGCCAGGAGCGTGGTATCGCGGCTGGCGGGTGGTAGCCTTGGACGGGACGACACTTGCCTTGCAGTGCACTGATGAGAACGTGGCCGAGTTTGGCCTGCACTCCAGCAAAGAAGGCCCTGCCGCCTTGTCGTCCGTCTCGTTTTCAGGCGTGCCATTATCATCGTCGCCCGCGAACTCTGCGTCCATCACCGCCCCGTACTCGTCCGTAGCCCGAATGATCCGCAGATACTGACTTCGGTATGTTGCCGAATCCCCATCCGCCGGTTGTTGGACTTCAATCTCGTAGGTGTATGTTCCCGGTTCGGCCGCGCCGCTGACAGTCGATCCGTCCCACACGAAGGTATGCGCCGCGCCTGTGCGGTTTTCCAATGGGATTGGCTTGACAACCGGCCAGTTGAGTCGATTGTTCTCAGCCGTGTTGTAAAGCTTGAGAGTGAGGTTCATTGGGTCGGTGAGGTCGTTGTCTTCCAGAGTGACCGTGATGGGAACGGAGGTCGAGCCGTTCCAGGCGACTGCGCCAGGCGGGTCCACCTGGACGATGGCGAGGTTGAGGACCGTCAAAGAGATGCTTACTTCGTGAGGGATAGGGGGATCATAATCCGGCAGCTCGTAAGCATCCGATACGACTTTCAGCGTATGCGAGCCGTTGTGCAAAGGCACGGTGTCTATCTTCAGCCTGTATATTATCTCGTCAATCTTGGTGGCCTCATCATAGGTGTGGCTCTCCTCTAAGAACTCACCGAAAGAGGCGCGTTCCCAGTCGGTTTGGTGAACTGACGTGTTCTCTTTCATGTACAAGTCGATCGGCCCATAGAGGGCGTAGAAGAGCGCGCATCGGGTTTGGACTTTCATTCTGAGCGTGATCTCGCCGCCGGTCTGGTCCTGCCCCCCGAGGAACGTTATCTCGTGCAGAGGTTGGAATACTTCAACGGTATTGGAAGCCGACGAGCAACCGCAACTGGCGGTGACTGTTTTCGTGCCCGGAGTGGGCCAGGAGGTCGAGAAATTCGGGGATTCATTGACTGAGGGCGGATCCCCGCCGCCGGTCCAGCTAAGCAGATTGGCATGTCCCGATGGATAGGTAGTGGCGGTGAACGCGCCGGGCTCGCCCGGACACAAGCCGGGGGTGGGAGGTGTCACGGAGGCGACGCCGATTACCTTCACGAAAATCTCGTACATCTCTCCACCATCCGGGTAAACCGTTCCTGGATCGATCACCCAGAAGAACACTGTTTTCTCTCCCGGTGTGGTCCACGTGAAATCCGCTTCGGGAACATCGACGGCGGGTTGACCGGGAGTCTCCCATCTATAAGTGAAACCATAGTGCGGCGGATCGAGCCAATCTCTATCTGGGACCACAGCGCCGCCGCAGTTCTTATCGTTGTCGCTCGGATCGTACGCGCTGAAGTGGACCGTCCTGCCGCAGCATACGGCATAGGGCGGCGCAATAGGAGCGCCCGCTACCGAAATGGCGACGCCCGCCGCGGGAGGAGTGTAAACTTCGCCGTCACAGGGACAGGCGTCGACGGTCGGTCCGGCCAGCGACGCCGCCAAAACAATGTGTGCGATGATCAAGAATATGCGCAGACGAGGAGTCCTCATTTTACTGGCCCCCTTCCTGACCGGGAGAAGGCGGACCTTGAAGTCGCCTCAGGCTTTTTGCCGCGGAGGTTGCCATCGGAGTTTCCGCATAGTCCGCTACCAACTGTTGGCATTTCGCGATGGCCTCCGTCGTCCTGCCCAGCTTTTCCAGACGATTGGCGGAACGCCCGAGGGACATCGAGACGACGGCGCGCGCGTCTACCGAATCCTTTTCAAAGCAATAGTGGGAGATGATATGGTCGTACGCGACCAGGCATTCGTCAATCCTGCGCAGTTGTTCATAGGCGCGCGCCACATAGTATTGCGGCACACACATCGATAACGTGTCGCCATATATCTCCGCGGCCTCTTTGCCTTCGGCGATCGCAGCGGCGAAATCCTCCAGATCGTAGAATGTTTGTACCCGCAGCCCCCTGTACTCTTCGGGGCCCATTTGATGGGCGGCTGCCACCAGCAGCTTGTTGAGAGTCGTCCTGGCGTTGGTCTTGTCGCCGACGGCGAATTGGGCGCTTGCAAGACTACTGAGCCTGCTGTGTGAGCCCTGCACCGCCGGCCTGGAGTACAGCGCCAGTAGATCGCTCGTTGCCTCACTCACGGCGCCCGTCTCGGCCTTTGTTTTGGCCTGCCTCCGGACGGCTGTGATCTCTTCATCCTCTGTCTTCGCCGCGTCGTATATGGCGATTGCGGCGTTCAGACTTGCTTTGGCCTCGTCGGAGAGAACGGCGCCCTTGTCGAGCAAACTGCCTATCCTAATGCGCGCGAAATCGGCGCGGGTGATCTTGTCCGAGTAGTTGCGGAGAACACGAGCATACCAGTCGATGGCGGTGACCGAGTCGCCCTTGGCCTGGTACGTTTTTGCGGTGTTCAGCGTAGCCTCGGCGCAAGTCGAGCGGCACTGCGGATGCTCCGCAAGAACTCTCGCGAACATCGGCAGCGCGTCATCGAATTGGGTGAGTTGGCGCCGCGCTTCGCCTATCGCCAACAGAGCCTCTGCTCGCACCCGGGCAAGCATGGGGTCTCCACCTGTTTCCTGAGCAGGATACTGCGCGAGGAGTCCCTGGAATTCCTCGCTCGCCTCGTTGTGCTTGCCTTGCTGCGAGAGAGTTGATCCCCGGTCAAGCTGGATTTGCGCTTGATCCGCGATGGTGGCGCGGGCGCGCCCGGATGGAATATGGAATAAGGATTAGAATCGCGGGGAGAATGATGGGAAGAATCCCCCTGACGGCCTTGCTGATCTTGTTCATCGGCGCCTCCTTGTAGTTACACTTTTCGGTTACCGAAATGCTGATCCGTGGAACGCCGTTCGAGACTGCGAGAACGGGTACTGCTGAAGGTCGCCGCCAACCTCGGAGGACAGCACGAGCCTGAGGGAGATAGCTCACAACTTACGGCCGGCAGCTTGATTTCAAGGGAGCGTAACACACTTGGTTAGGAGTTGCCAATAGATGTTGCGGAGAATGTTAGCGGAGGATTATAGACAACATTGCCTGTGCCGGTGTCACTATTCCCGTCAGCTTTCAGTTATCAGCGAACCAGCGCACAACCGACAACTTCCAAACCCCGCTTCCTACGCGCCAGGCGCGTTGACGATGTCGCCGCACGCCGTTATACTCGTTAACGGACACAGCGCTTACGCTTTCCCTCACAGCAATAAACCTCAGGAGAGGATTTGGCAAATGGCAAAAGACACGAAGTACCAGATGCACGTGGTCAGCCACACCCATTGGGACCGGGAGTGGCGGCTGACTTTCCAGGAATTCCGGATGAAGCTCGTGGATTGCATCGACAATCTGCTGGCGATTATGGACAAGGAACCGGGCTTCAAGCATTACACGCTGGACGGCCAGTCGTCGGTGATCGACGACTATCTGGCCATCCGTCCGGAGAACCGCCAGAAGATCATAGAATATACCAAGCAGGGCCGGCTGCTGCTTGGACCGTGGTACACGCTTGTTGACGAGTCGCTGCTGCACGGCGAGTCGCTCGTCAGAAACATCAAGCTGGGCCACGAGATCTCGCAGAGCCTCGGCGGGACCATGAAGATCGGCTACGGCATATCGTCGTTCGGCCACATCGCGCAGTTCCCGCAGTTGTGGTCGGGGTTCGAGATCGACAACGTCATCTTCTCCCGCGGGATCAGCGATTGGCAGACCAACTCCGAGTTCATCTGGGAGTCGCCGGACGGGACCCAGGCGCTCGCCCTGCATTTGCCGGACAACTACACCAAGAGCAACTGGTTCTACGTGGTCTATCGGCCCGCGATGTACGGTATGGCGGCGGATGACTGGAAATACCCCTTTGGCGAAATCGGCCTTCCGTTCCACGCGTGCGACGAGGCTTCAGCCAACAATATGTTCAGGCTCCTCGATCCGAAGCTCAAGTACGACCCCGATCACACGTTCAAGTGCATCATGCAGCTTCGCGACGAGTGCGCGGCGATCGCCACCACCGAGCATCTGCTGTTCATGGATGGGGTAGACCATCTCGAGCCCAATCCCCTACTCCCTCAAATACTGGAGGACGCCGCCAAGAGATTGGACGGGACGGGCGAGACGATAACGCACAGCACGCTTCCCGTCTACGTGGACAAGCTTCGGCAGGCGCTGAAGGACAAAGGCGTCAATCTGGAGGTCATCACCGGCGAAATGCGGCGTCCGACCAAACAGGGCGTGCACAACGCGCTGATGGGACAGGTGATGTCCTCGCGCATTTATCTCAAGCTGCAGAACCAGCAGTGCCAGACTACTCTGGCCAAGTGGGCTGAGCCGATGGCGAGCGCCGCAACGCTCCTCGGCTTCCCCTACCCCAAGCCCTACTTCGACATGGCCTGGAAGTATATGATGCAAAATCACGCGCACGACTGCATCTGCGGGTGCAGCATCGATCCGGTCCACGACACGATGGAGCACCGGTTCAAGCAGGCGCAGATCATCGGTGACGAGCTGACGCAGCGCGCGTTCTGGCAGATAGTCCCGGAGATCGACAGGTCCTCGCTCGGAGAGCAGGAGTTGGCCGTGACGGTCTTCAACTCACTGCCGTTCGAGCGGTCCGACGTGATGACCTTCGCACTCGATCTGCCGAAAGAGTGGAAATCGCAGAGCTTGGCGGTGTACGACCTGGACGGCAAGGAGATACCGAACCAGGTGTTCTGGCAGGAGAAGATCATCTCGGAAATACTTCAGCCGCTTAACGCGCAGTTGGGAATCCACGCGCAGCGTTATATGGCCCACGTTCCGGTGTCGAACGTCCCCGGCGTCGGCTATACGACGCTGATCGTCAAACCACTGCCCAAGTCGTGTAAACGGCAATTGGGCAGCATGGTCCCAGTGACCAACACCATGGAGAACGCGCATTTGCGCGTGAAGATCAACGACAACGGCACGTTCGATATCACCGATAAGACCACCGGCCGCAGCTATCCCGGTCAGCACGTGCTGGAAGACGGCGGTGATATGGGAAATCCGTGGCTGTACATTCCGCCGGCGGAAGACCAGGTTATCACCAGTCCCGGCTGTCCGGTCAAAGTGGCGCTCGTGGCGGACGGTCCCGTGCTGGCACGATACCGGATAACCTATAAGCTCGAAGTTCCGATGAAGATGACGCTCGAACGCACCAGGGAGCTTGCGGAGGACGCCGAGTCCCGCTTCTCCAAACGGACGGATGAGACAGTGCAAATGGTAGTCGAGTCGGAAGTAACACTGGCCAGAGACAGCAAACGCGTCGACGTGGTGACAAGACTGACCAACAACGCCCGCGATCACCGGCTTCGGGTCCTTTTCCCGAGCGGGATTGCCGACGCGACGGAATCCGCCGCCGAAGCGCAGTTCGACGTTTACAACCGGCCTATCAAGCTGCCCGACACCACAGGCTGGAAGGAGCAGGCGTACGCGGAGCATCCGCAGTTGGGTTTCGTGGACGTCAGCGACGGCAAAGTCGGCCTGGCTATCATCAACGACGGAATACCGGAGTATTCCGTGATAGACGACGAGGACAGGACGATCGCGCTGACGCTGTTCAGAGCAACCGCCAGAGCGATTGGTGAGGACTTCTTCCAGGAAGGGGCTCAGACTCTGAGGCCCCTCATTTTCGGGTATTCCATATACCCTCACGCAGGCGCGTGGGACAAGGCCAAAGTCTTCGAGCAATCGCTCACGCACAATACTCCGATGAAGGCCACCCTATCGTCGCGTTATTCCAAGGGCTCACTGCCCCAAAAGGCGAGCTTCCTTACGATCTCGCCATCGAGCATCGTAATGAGCGCCCTCAAGAAGGCCGACAAAGGCGACGGGCTGATCCTGAGGATGTACAACCCAACCTCGAACGACACAAAGGCGGAAGTCAAGTGCGACGTCAGGCCGGTCAAGAAGGCGCGGCTGGTCAACTTCCTTGAAGAGCCGAAGGGCGACCTTGCCGTCGGCGCAGGCGGGGTTGTCTCGATTGAGATGCCGCACAAGAAGATCGTGACGATCGAGTTAGGGTTCTAGGGTTTGTAGGTTTGTGAGGTTCATGGGGGGGGCCGGCCGGCGTCTCGGAAGATTCGTCCCCGAAACCTTACAAACCTTAAGACCCTCCGGTTTAGAGGTTAGACGAGTTGAACCCCACCCCAGCCCTCCCCTGAATGGGGAGGGAGTAGGTTCGCTTATCACCTTACAAACTTCTAAACCTAAGAACCTATGAACCCTACAATGCAAGAGGGCGTCCCGGTAATCGGGACGCCCTTGTTGTCTTGAGTCAGAGCGTTCTCACAGATCTTTGGTAATACTGAGGTTGATAAACCTCGGCGCCAGCCAAGCGTCCGGAGCGTCGGAGTAGTCCCTGTGCAACTGCGTTCCGGTGTTGAACAGGTTGTAGATGTCCAGGTGCACGGCCTTCCCGAGAATCGAGTTCTTCGGAAGCTTGAACGTGAGGCCGTAGTTGACCAGGAAATTGCTGTCCATCCGCCGCACGTTCGCCACAGGGTCGGCGCCGAGGGTATACGGCAGACCCGATCCGTACTGAAGCTGCATTGTGTGCGTCAGCCGGCCGTTGCTGTGCGCAAAGGCGGCCGCCAGGGTATTGCGCTGGTCCCAATCCACGTAGGTCATCACGTTCGGATCGTAAGTCGTATAGCTGCTCGCGTTAGCCGTGGCTCTCATCCACGTGTAGGACAACCAGCCTTCCCAGTTGTTGCTCATCTTTTTGCCGAGATGGAACTCGCAGCCGGCCGCTTTGCCTTCACCGACCGCCGTGTATTCCGTGGCTCCGGTCGGCACGCCGCCCACGAGAACGTCACTGGCCTGCAGAAGGTCCTGATACCAGCGGTAGAACGGCGTCACCCGCATAACCGCATTGTCCGACACCTGCCGCTCGAAACCAAGGTCGATCGACGTGCTGCGCTCGGGGTTCGGTCTGGAGTCTCCGGCCTTGTAGAGAGTTCCCCATTCCGCGTTGTTGTACTCTCGGCCCATGAGAGAAGACGGCGTGAACATGGCATACTTGCCGAGCGACAGTCGCCAGACATTCCTGGAAGTGGGACTGTATGTGAGGCCGAACCTTGGCTCAAAGGCGCTCTGCCGCAGATCTTCCGCTGAGGACTTATTGTACTTCATTGCTTCGAGCCGCGCGCCCAACTCCACCTGGCACTTGTTTCCAACCTTGATCTGGTCCTGCGCGAAAAACGCCGTCTGCAGCGTCCTCGTGTTCGACTCGTAGTAGTAAGGGTCGGTTGAAAGGCTGCCGAACATGTCGAGCGTCAGATACGGCGTGTAGCCCAGGTACGCGTTGCGCGAAGCTATGGCGCTCACGCCTGTCTTGAGAAGATGGCTGTTTGTAAGCTGACTTGTGTACTCCATTTGGAGCCCGCGCTGAGCGGCGGATGAAGTGTTGAAGAAACCGTAGCCGCCTGCCCACGGGAAGGACAGCCCATCGAACTTGGCCAAGCTATTGTAGACGTAGGGCCTGATCGTCAGGAAGGAGGCGGGGCTGAAATTGTGGCTCCACGTCAAGCCGGCGATCTCGTAACGCTGCTGGCCGCTGTCCCGCGCCTCGGGCACGGGGCCCGAAAGCGACTCGGTGTGAGTCTGAGCCGTGAACATCTTGCCGGAACCCTGGTTAAGCAGCAGTGTGAGTTTGTCGTCCTTGCCGACTGAGTATACGAACTTGCCGATGTTATCCGCGATATCTCCCTCTTGGGCGAAATTGCGCTCATACTGCGTGTGCCAGAGGTACGTGCTGACGTAGTAGTCCAACCCGCTGCCGGTCACTTCGCCAAACTCGGCTTTGACACCTTTGTACGCCTGACTTCCGAGCAGGCTTTCAATGTTTCCCCCGCCGCCGAGTTCCCGCCCGGTTTTCTTGATCTCGTTAAACACGCCCGAGATCGCGTTGCCGTATTCCGCCCGGTATCCGCCGGTGTGGACCTGCATCTTGCTCATACCGACGGTGACCAGGTTTGTCCCAAATCCGTTTGACGTGGGCTCAGTAATTGGAATTCCTTCCAGCATGTAGCCCACCTGCTGGCTCCGGCCGCCGCGGATGTGCGGGTAGCCCTGCGGGTCCGCGGTGACTCCCGGCAGCGTAAGCACTATGCCGGGAACCTGGTACAGCGATCCCGGTTGATTGCTTCTGGTCAACTGTTCCTGCTTGTCGGTCACGACATAAAGGGTGGGAACGGTGTCGGGATGGACGAGACTGCGCGCAACGATCACGGCAGCCTCCTTCTCCTGCGTCACGGCTTCCCTGAGGGCAAAATCTACGGTGGCCGTGGTGTCCATCATGACCTGGACATCCGTCCCGGAAGCTTCCTGGAAACCAACAATATCGGCCGTTACTTCGTACGTGCCAGGAGGGACGTTTGTAATAACGAAGAATCCCTTGGCGTCCGTCACCGTGGTGAGGTTCAACCCCTTCACCACGACATTCACGCCCGACAGCTTGGTTCCTTTCGCCGCGTCGCTGACTACGCCCGATATTATGCCTGTGGTGCTCGCCATCACGGACGTTGTGATGACGCAGACCCCCAGAGCGACGGCCAGCGCCAGGAGCGATATCCTGCCTACTAACGCTCTTGTTCTCAAAATATTGGTACCTCCTTGTTGTCAAAAAGGCGCGACCGGCGGAGAAGGTGGATCCCCGAGCCGAAACGCGACCTTGGTTCTTGCATGGCAATTATCGGCAATTTTACGAGGATACTGGAGGGGAGAAGCTGTCAGCTCAGTTGAGGGTTATTTCTACGGGGATACTGGAGCGGAGAAGCTGTCAGCTATCAGTTCGTTCCTTCGGCATTCCCTGCCCGAGCGCTCCGACAACCGTCGACTCAGGAGCATCGTTTGTAGTCATTAGCCACAGATGGACCTCCCCCTAACCCCCTCCCACGGGGAGGGGGGATTTGCCCCCTCTCCTTTCAGGGGAGGGTTGGGGTGGGGTTCAAGAAACGGGTGAGCCTTCCACAAACGATGTTCCTGACCGTCAACTGGTAGCGTAGTTCTTTAGTGTGTAATTTGGTTGAGAGGTGTAGCAAGGGTGCTGCGCCTCGGTCTGTCAGGCATTCATCCTATGTGACGGAGGGCGCTTTTCTCTCGTAAGGTCTTTGTTGATACAAACCAAAGAGAGGAGCGCCCCGTGA
>JAUSGG010000223.1 GCA_030649165.1 Armatimonadota bacterium | reverse complement strand
CAAGGCCGCCTAATTTGTCACGGACCCAGAAGTGCGTCAACCTCTAACTCGCCGGTCGCACCCAGATCGGGCTAGACCAGGCCCGTACCGGACGACCGTGTGTCTCGTTGGTCTGCTGGAGGCGCACGTAGTAGAGCGTGTCCGAGGAGAACGAAGTGTCCTCCACAGAAATGTTGAACTCTCTTGGTTGCCCGCGCACGTCGAGCAGGACCTCCCACGGACCGGTGCCAAGCTGATACCGCATGATCTGGAGAGAATCGACTTCGGCCGTCCCCACCACCCCCACCGTGATTTTGGGGAAACCCTTGATCGTGGTTTCCGAGCCCATGGGGGCCCCGTTGATCCGGAAGTCCAAGATGATGCGGTCTCCGGTTGTAGCGTAGGTCCTCCGGTCATTGATCGCCGCGAAAATGTCTTCGCGCGTGAGTGACCCCGCCCATACGGCCGTCAACCCGGCGCCGGCCCGGCCGGGTTGCGCCCGGTGGTCGTCCGACCCCGCAACGGCCCCCAATCTCAACCCGCGGGCCCATGCGTTTCGGGCGTAATGCGGCCCCCGTTTTGAAATGCCCGTCTTGCAGTTCTGTAAGCGTCCTTCGCGGGGTAGTCCGAGGCCGCAATTCTCATACGAAAGTGAGTCGAGGGGGTTGTAGTACTCGCTCTGCCCATGCAGCGAGTAGACCTCCAAGGCCGGCCGGGGTACCCCGGCATAAGCGCCCCAGTACACCCAGGAGCCCTCGACGAACAAGGCGTAGAGGCGCGATAGAAACTCAGGCAATTCCCTGTCGTGCCAGATGATTCCGGGATGGTGCTGTATGACGGAGGCCCCATCGAATCTCACAGCTTGCCAGGTCTCGTCGAGCTGACCACCCGGAAGGAGAGGGCCTACTGCGGTAGGAAAGTAAACGTTCTGATGTCCACTGGGAGAGGCCGCGCTGTTCTCATAGGCGAGAAGGGTCACAAACGCTCCCGGCTCGTAGTAGTCGCTGACGTCCTGCTGTATGGCTTCCCAGTCGCCTGCGGGAAGAAGGGTGCTTCGAGCGAAGGGACCGTCCTCGTTGGTGTGGTGGTCCGTAAGCGCGAAGAAATCGAGAAGGGAAACGTCCCTGGCGTAACGAAAAGGCTCCTCTCCCATTCCGTCCTTGCTTACCTCCGAGTGAGCGTGCAAGTCACCCCAGAACAGCCTCTCCTCGACCGTACCGGCGCTGATGTATACGGGGTTGCTCTCTGCGGTCTCAAGCCCTGCCGTATAGGCCCGCACTTTGTAGCTCCCCGGCGCCGCGATCCGGAAGTCGAGCGTGATCAAGCCGCCCTCGAAAGAATTGAGATCGTCAGGTGACATTTGGACCGGGATCCCCTCTACGTGCTCGGGCACTTCGAAGGTGACCGCATCGTCCCAGACTGGGCATGGATTGTAGTATTTGTCCAGCAGGCGCATCTTCAGGGTCAGCCGTTCTCCGATCTGTCCTACGGAAGGAAGTGCGACAAAAAGCTCCGCAGGCGGACCCGCCTGTACGGAGAGCCGCGCCGGCTCGATTTGCGCCGAGCTGAATGCCACGGACCCGGGAACGAATTCCCCGTGGATCCAGCCGCTGCCGCCCGCTTCCGGAACCTTGAAATCCTGGCCGTCATTCCAGCCGCGGATGAGCAGGGTTATTTCTTCCCCGGCAGCAAGCTCCCCTTCCTCCAGATGAATCTCCAGTATGCTCTTGAACCGGCTGGGCCGTCCGTCGAGCCTGCGATCAACCACCGTGGAATAGGAGAACCGGTTGGCCGCTCCGCCATCCAGGACGCCAAAATAGTTGGCCTGGTCTGGCGCGCGGGACTGATACCGGGTCAGATTCTCTGTGGAGGGACAGCTATGGCGGGTATACCAAGCCGTCGGAAGTTCGAGGCGCAGGGTGTCGCCTGCTTGCATACCGCGCAAGCCGGACCGATAGGCCAGCAGTATCTCCCCCGGCATCCCGGCGACCAGGGTCTCCAGATTCAGGACTTGGAAACTCCCTGGGCTGGCTGATCCGCACGGCAACACTCTCCCGGAGCCGCCGGACCCGCACCCTGTCACGCAGAGAATCAAGATCGGGATCGCTATCCCGAGTGGGAGCATCCTGTAGGACAATCTGCTGACTCGCCTCGCGCCGCGCAACACTCCGCCGGTCTGAGTCGCACCTTTTTTGATCGTGTGTCCGGCTCCAGGCGCGTCGTGCGGCGTACCGGTTGAAATTCGTCTTGCGATACTCAATAATGTCTCATCGGGGAGCGGCGGCCGCCGCGAATCCCGGCCCGTTGTGAACAGAGGACGACGATGATCCAGAACCTCGGCGCGGTTTGCGACGAATTCTACGTCAATTGCCGCCTCTACTTGAAGCTCGACATGAGCCTCGAACACGAGGCCATTCTGCACTTCTTCGATCGCATTCGCAAGGACTATCCCACGCTCCGAAAGCTGCGGCGTCGTGATAGCGCAACGTTTACGCTCGAAGAGGAGGCGGACGAGCAAGGCTCGCGGCGATGGTTACGCTTGGAGGCGAACAGCATTCGATTCGGCCACTTCGCCCCGACCGATCTGGAGGCCGTGCGCCGCCTCGGCGATCTGATCCTGACGCAGGCCCCCTACCACCTGACGCTCAGCGACCTCGTCTACGACCACATGGAGGTCGTGTACGGGTTCGATCTTCGCTACCGCGGAAACCACGATCAGCTTGTAGCCGAAACGCTCTTCGGCGACCACGCCGCGGCCGGATTCCTATTCGGCGACCATTCGGCGCACGTGATCGACGCCCAGCCGTACTACGGCATCGCCCTGACCCCCGAATGCGACGTGCAGGCTTACGTCGAGGTCAAATCGAGGACGAGCACTTACGAGGTCCGGGCGGCCGACTTCGAGGGCGAGCCGATCAGCGTCTTCCTGACCGTCCGCAAGTATTGGGGCCTGGCGGGAGATGATTCGCCCATGAACGTGTTGCGGACGCTTTGTGACGCCGCCGACGAACTGGGCGTAGAGAAAGTCGTGCCGGGATTCGTCAATCCCCTGGCGGCGGCGATCGCCAGCCGATCCTGACGACAAAACGACTTTCGACCAACGTCTGGGTCGCAACCGGTCCGTTAGATTCCACCATCAGGGACGGAACGCGTACCGGCTGCCGGCTGCTCCCCTCCCGGTTTCCCCTTGCTCCACGCTGACTCTCTGACTACCATCCATGCCGATTTGCTTGTCCCCGTGTTTGGCGAGCCTATGCGAACCCGAAGACTTCTTGCTCATCTTCTTCTCGCCGCCTCGGCAGCCATATCCGGCTGCGGTTTCACCGTCCCCACAACCTACTCCCACAGCGTCATCGGCGCCGACGGTCAACCCATCGTCTTCGAAGACATCAACGAAATCATCAACGATCTCGACTTGTCCGACGATCAAAAGCGCCAGGCTCTCCGCGACCTCGGCCTCCAGGACGAAACACTCATCGATGCTTTGCTCGGTCTTTGATGCTCTGCTTGGTCTATGATGCATTGCTCGGTCTTTGACAACCCGCGGGTGCGATGATCTCAAATCTGGAATCTGAGATTTCAAATTTTAGATTTCAAATTTTAGATTTCAAATTGAACGCCCAATCTAAAATCTGAAATCTAAAATTTGAAATTGTCCTATGCCACCCTCACTCATCATCGGTCTCATCATCGGCTTCGCGCTCGCGTTCCCGATTGGCGTGGGGCTGGGCATGGCGATCTTCAAGCGCAGCGGCAATTGGTAATGGACAACCTGTTGAGCCTGCTTGATGGCTGGTGCGTCGTCGGACTGTGCGTCGGCGCGGCGCTCGGCTTAGTGAGCGGCATTTT
>JAUSGG010000212.1 GCA_030649165.1 Armatimonadota bacterium | reverse complement strand
GGCTTTGGCCTGGAGTCGAGCCGGGCCTTATAGCATTCATCGCAGTAGATGGGCTTGTCACCGCTGGGTTTGAACGGCAGAGTGGCTTCCTTGCCACAGGCGGCGCAGGGCGCGGTGTGCTTGACGGTATCTCCGCCTCGGGTGTGCCTGCGACGGACGTCGCGCCGTTTGTGGCACTCCCGGCAGCGACTCGGCGGGCCGAACCGTTGTTTCTCGAAGTGGGTCTGCTGCTCGGCGGTGAAGATGAACTCGGTTTGGCAATCCCGGCAGGTTAGGGTCTTTTCTTGGTTCTGCAAATATTACTCTCCTGGTTGTTTAGTATTGTCTCGAGGATTCAGGCGAGTGAGCTAGCGGGGCGAAAACTTCCGTGAACAACCAGGCCAAATGCCAAACCAACGTTACAATTCGGTACATTATACCACATATGGGAAGGGGACGTTTTGCGGGGAGCGCTGCCCGGAAATCATGGAAGCTCGAAATGCACGAAAGGGGTGGGGACTGCTGCCTGTCAGAACTCCCCCCCGAACACCTTGTATATCAGCAGCACGTTCAGGAAGACTATGAGCGCGCCCGTCACGACCATGCCGAAGTTCTCGCGCCAGCTATTGGCGAACTTGCCCATCACCCGTGGGCTTCTGGTCAGCAGGAACAGTGGAAGCATCGTGAACGGCAACTGGACGCTCAGGCACACCTGGCTGATAATCAGGGCCTGGAAAGTGTCCTTGATCAGCATTATCGCGGCGCAGGCCGGGATGATCGTCAGCAGCATTCCGGCGCGGAACCAACGGCTTTCCAAAGTCGTCTCCTTGCCGAGATAGCCGCTGAAGGTCGTTCCACCCGCGACGCCGGCGGTCATGGACGAGGACAGCCCAGCGAAGAGGAGCGCGATCCCGAAGACGACACACGCCAGTTGTCCCGCCAGCGGCCGGAGTGTTTCGGAAGCCTGTGTAAGTTCGTTCACAAGCACGCCGTGCTTGTGGAAAACCGCCGCGGCGACTATGACCATTGCGGCGTTGATAGCGAAACCGACGAGCATCGCGACCAGCGTGTCCACGAACTCATAACGCAGAAGCCGGCGCGTCTCCTGCTCGGAGCCTCCCTTCCATTGACGGTTCTGGATGACTTCGGAGTGAAGGTACATGTTGTGCGGCATCACTACCGCGCCTAGCACGCCCATAGCGATCACGATGCTTTGCGAATTGAGCTTAGGGGCAATGGTGTGATACGCGGCCTCGGCCCAGTCGGGCTTCACCAGATATAGCTCGATCAGATAACAGAATCCAATCGCGCTCACAAAGGCCACGATCAGCTTTTCCAAGGAGCGATATCGCTGGAACCACACAACCGTGGCTACCAGCGCCGCGGCGAGGATCGCCGCAATCCGGACCGGGATGTGAAACAGCAGGTTCAGCCCGAGCGCCGCGCCGAGGATTTCAGCAAGAGCTGTCGCGACCATCGCCGCCATCGCGGTCACCCCGTAGACTATCATCGGCCCCGGGCGCACGTGATCGTGCACTGCCTCGGCCATGCACTTGCCTATAACAATCCCAAGGTGCGCCGACATGTGCTGCCAGAGTATAAGCACAATGGTGCTCAGTGTCACCACCCAGAGCAGATCGTAGTTGAACTGGGAACCGGCGGCAATGTTGGTCGCCCAGTTGCCCGGATCGATAAACCCGACGGTTACGAAGAAGCCCGGACCAAGGTACCCGATGATCTGCCGGACGATGCGCGTTCCGCGTCCGAGGGATGCCGTGCGGCGGTCGATATAGGTCGGCATTCTTATCTTCATGTCTTCATAGTCTCAAGCCGTCAAAGCTGATCAACAAGAGTATTTACCCAACAAGCTCGCGGAAAACGCAAACCGCTATTCCTATGCTGCGGCCTCATACAAACCAACTCATCGAACATCCTCGAAGTCAGTTCCCGCGGCGCGCCTTGCGCCCTTTTCGCGGATCGCTATGGAGGCATACCTTCTATCGTGCGGGAACGGTCTTGCGCGACCAAGTTACCGAGCATCCTCGAAGTCAGTTCCCGCAGCCGGCCATCACCGGTATGGATGGCTCATCCTTCCCCTACTTCCGCCGCACGGGCTGGGTCCATGCCACCGCGCCGTTGCTCGCTATCACCTTGGCCCGCACATACGCTTCGCACGGCTGTCCGGTGAACCTGTAGATTGCGAGCGGACCTTCCACCTCGCGCAGTATCTGTCCGTGCTGCCCGATGAATCGGCTGATGTATCTGACGCCGGCGGCGGGCTTAATCGAAACACGAATCGCCGAGCGGTTCGCGGAGTAGTCCTTCAACTCTACTCCGGTCGAGGCGTAGAAGTTGCCGTCACGAATATTCTTCAGGACGTCGGACCTGCTCAACTCGTTCACCCGCACGACTATCCAGCCCCGGCCGGGGTTTGCCTGGCCAGCGCCGAACTTGGTGAAATGGTGCGCGTCGTCAACGGCGATGCCGAAGATGTCTCTGCCGGACGAGAGCAATATGTCCCAGACGTGTTCCACCGGCAGTCGGGCCATGTCGCCCTCGTTGTGCACCGCCGGGTGGCCGTTGAATATTTCCAGCAGGTTATAACGCTGCACCTTTTCGAGTTCGCGATGACCAAAAGCGAAACCGAAGTTTGGGTGGTTGATGTGCGGGAGACCGCCGACCTCCAGCACGGCGTCCACGTTTTCCTGTATGGTCTCAACGAGAGTGGCTCTGTTGCGCGGCGGAACCACTTCTTTGATCCCGAGCCCATTGACATGCACAGGTTTATGCTCGGATTCCGCGCTGACCTCCTCGCCCGGAATCAGGATGAAGCCGTCCGCCGGGTCGGTGTCATACTGGGTCGGGTCCACCAGCTTATTGTGGTCCGAAAGGACGAGGAAGTTATACCCGTGGCTCTTGTACCACTCCACGACGACTTCCGGGGGGCTGTCGCCATCGCTCATGGTCGTATGCGTGTGCGTGTTCCCCTTGACCCACATTTGCCCCGCGGCGCAGGCGCCGGACACCAATATCAGCGCCATCACTAAGAGTCTCTCTAGCACTTTTTTCACTCCTCCAGTTCCAGCGTCGGCGGCTTGCGAAGCCCGAAAGGTCTTGGCCGGCCGAGCAGCATATTCGCCAGGTTGTTCCTGACTTCGATCTTGAGCTCGTTGTCTCCGAGCCGGACGAAATCCGGTACGTCTATCCGGTAGGGCGGCCAGAGCCGTTTCCCGGCCAATTGGCCGTTCACGTAAACCGCCGCCGCATCGCGGACATCGCCCAGGTCCAGGACCAGCCGGCGCGGGCGCTTCGCGATCTGCAGCGTTCCGGCATAGGTAACGGTTCCGGAGTAGAACGGGAAGACGCTTTCCAGTTCGTACTTATGCTGTTCCGGACTTCCCTTGACCAGACGCAAGCCCTCCTTCGTCTGTTCGACCAGAAACTCGCCCACGATTCGCAGCGGCTCGCTGAGCTTGTACTTGGTCACGACGCGGAATTCGTTCCGCCCCTGGACGAGCAGGCCCCCCTCCTCCGGCTCCAGATCGCCCCAGTCCAGAAGGTGCGGTGTCGCTTTTCGCAATGAGGCAGGGCGACCGTTGACGTACAACTCGTGGTCCGCGTATTCGCCGTCCAAGACTATCCTCAGTCCCGCTACCGGCGCTTCCACGTCTATCGCCGCCGTATATTCCCCCGCGCCCGCGCTGAAGTCCGGCGGATTCGGGTCCCAGTTGACGGGGATGAACACCGGTTCTTCCCTCACGTCCACCTGCCGCGCATGTCCATCCACGTGCTTGAAAGCGAAGTTCGAGAGCAGCGCGGCGTTGAACGGCAGGCTGACCTTCAGATCGGGCGCCGGCAGTGTTTTCATATCCGGCTCCGGCGCGTGCGCTTCAAGAGGGATCCGCGTATCCGCGCCGACGGTGAGTATGACGGACTCGTGAGCATCCAGGGAGATCACTGCCTCAGTACGGCCGTCTCGCCTGTGGGTGGGCAGCCGGACCGGTTTCCCGTCTTCCGGCGAGCAGGCTGCGAGCCTGGGCCTGCCCGGCAGGGTCAGCAGGAGTCTGCGGTGCGAATCCGCGCGATTGGCCAGAAAGCAAATCTGCTGCCCGTCTTTTTCGCGGCGCAGCAGCATCACGTCCTCGTGTCCCCGCCCGGAAATGTGTAGATCGTTTTCGAACAGACCGGCAAGCTGGACGACCATAGAAGAAAGGTCCCCCGTCGGCACGAGCGTGATCCTGGGGTGACTTGGCCGGTTTGCCTCAAGCGGTTCGACGCTTCGATAGAGCGCGCAGGTGACCACCCCTTCCTGAGCGAGCCGGAGGACCGTTTGCTGCTCTTTCGCCCGCATGTGGTACGAGGGGAGGACGATGAGCGCGTCATACTCCTCCCCGGCTATGCTTATCCTGCCACCGCTGGTCGGGGCTGTTTCGAGCGTATCATAGCTCACGAAATCGAAGTCCAGGTGGAACTTCATCAACTCCAGACACAGGGAGTTCAGCAGGTTTTCGATGTAATCCATCTCCTGCGTTCTGTGGTCCGGCTGGTACGCGGCCCACAGGCTGGTGAGCGGATAGACGATGAGTATTCTGCACACGTGCCTGCCGCCGGTCAGGGTCTCACTGAGCCGGGCGACGTAAGCGGAGAACGCGTCGAAATCCTCCCAGTGCGGCGACTGATGGAAGAACGAAGGCGGACTCTCCCGTTTGCGCGGTCCGGCGATGCTGTGGTAGAACGCGTGCGGAACCAGCAGGTTCACGCCAAGGCTGAACTGCCAGTCGACGATCTTCTTCAGGTCGAGGAAGGTCGTGTCCCAATCGGTCAGGCCGAACGACTCGGACATCACCCGCTCCTTGCCTTCGTGATGCGCCGCGGAGGACGCTACCTTATGGCCGATTATAGAAATCCAGTGATTGCCGAGGGTCGCCTTCCCGAGGTGGTCCACGCCGGGGACGTCCATTTGCCTCATCGCGCCGGTCATGTCGCCGGCGAAGCGTATCTGATAGCGGACCGGTTCCTCGTGGTGACTGTGACCGGTGTAGATGATTCCGTGGTCCCGGCACCATCCTCCAAGGTTGCCGTGGTAGCTGTCATTGAACAGACGAGAGACGTGCTCCCAGAAATCGGCGCGAAACGCGGAGGATTCCCTTCCGGAGTGGAACAGGTAGGGGATCAGCGGCTGGGCCTGGTAACCGTAGCGCTCGGCGAAGGCGGGGAACAAGGCGTCCGTGTAAGGAAGGGTCCAGTCGTCATACCCGACGGAGACCCAGTAGATCGAGGGCTCGTCCGTGAAGACCGCGCGGATAGTCTTGCCGAACTCATCTCCGAAACGGCGGTAGTACTCTTCGTAGGTCGAGTCTTTGAACGCATCCACGGCGGCCCGGCTGAGGGTGTCGATGTAGAACCTGTCGCGCCGGACCTCACACTCGAAGAACCTCCAGTCGGGGCCGAGATCGCCCAACGCCTCTCGGTCGCGAATCCAACTCGTCTTGGTGATCTTGCCGCCCTGAATCCGCGCCGCGATCAGCAGGCGCCCCGAAGCAAGCTCCGGCGGGCCGGCGTCTTCTTCCCTAAGGGAAACGGCCAGATACTGTCCCGCGAACTCCGGATTGCGCGTCTGCACGGTCATCCCGGCGGTGCCGCTCGGCCAGTTCAGCTCGTCGTAAACCCAGAGGAACATGCCGCGCTCGCGGGCTTCTTCGAGGCACCAGCGGAACAACTCGAACCAGCTATCGCCCGGATAGTCTACGTCCAAGCCGTATCTGGGATGAACTACGATCTCTCGCACGCCGCGGCGCAGGAACATGTCCAGTTCGCTGGCGACCTCGGCGCGAGTGATCGGCGCGTTCAGAAACCAGAACGGCACGGGACCCGTTATTTCCCTGCTTAAATCATTGAGCTTGTCTGAGCGCATCGTCTCCGTTTTGTGTCAAGGCGCGTGGCCGGCTTGTTCCGGCAAGTTCTCCTTAAACAGCGCGGGGGTCAATACCTTCGGACGGTTGAGTCCGCCGCGGTGTTATAATAGTTGAGATGATTGCTTCTGGAGGATCCCTTTGCGCAAACTGAACGCTCTCATTCTTGGAATTCTGTTGACCTTCAGCTCGTCGGTATGGGGAAGCCCGGCGACGCTCAGATTCGCCGTTCTCGGTGATACCCGCCACCAGGCCGGGGACAATTCCTCCCCCGTTGAAACGCCATCGAGGCGGTTCCTGGAGAACATCAGGGAGATCAACCTCCTTGCACCGGACCTCGTGATCGACGTCGGGGACCTGGTCTTGGGCTACACCGATAAGGAAACGCTCAACAGGGAGTGGGACGCGTACGACCGAGCCGTCAGGGGCTTTGAGACGAAGTACTACCAGGTCATCGGGAACCACGACGTGTGGGATGCGATGAGCCAGGACGTTTACAGGGAGAGGTATGGCCCGCTTTACTACTCCTTCGACCAGGGCGGCGCGCACTTCGTTGTTCTGGACTCAGAGGTAGTGGGATCGACGGCCAGGATATCCGGCGAGCAGCTCGGTTGGCTGAAGCGCGATCTCGAGGCCGGCGGCGCGGCGCGCGGCGTTTTCGTTTTCCTCCACAAGCCGCTCTGGTGGGATTCGGAAAAGTCGCGCGGCGAGTGGAGCTCCGATCCCTGGATGCGCGACGTTCACCCGCTGCTCGTGAAATACGGCGTGGACGCGGTCTTCGCCGGGCATTTCCATAGGTATGAGTCTGAGGTCAGAGACGGCGTACAATACATCGTTACCGGCGGAGGCGGTGCGGAAGTCGCCGGTCCGGCGGAATTCGGCAATCTGCATCACTTTGTAATGGTTGCGGTGAAGCCGGACGGCAACAGAATCGCGGTCATAAGGACTGGCGGGGTCGCCGGAGTGGACATCGTTACGCCGATAAGCCCGCCGGAACTGGACAGCTTGAAGAGCTTGCTTTCCGTGAACATCGACACCGTGGAGGCCCATTGGGACCGACCATTGGATTCGAAGACGGCAGTGCGGATTTACAACCGGACCGGAGCGGCTCTTGAACTGCGACTCGATTGGGAGCTTCCCCTCGGCTGGAGCGTCGAGCCGGCGACCAGCCGGCTCGACCTGGAGCCGAGCCGATCCGCTGTGGTTGAGGTCCGCGTCCGCGGACCAAGAATGACAACGCCGACTGTGAATGTCCCCAGACTCTCGATCCGCTACCGCCGCCTTCAGCCTTCCTGGCGCGTCTATCAAGCGGAAAAACGCACGGCGCTGCCTATGGTATGGCGTTAGCCGCCTGGCATCCCCGTAGAATTACCTGAAAAACCGGTAATTGTACCAGCGCCCCATCGGGAACAACCTTCATATCATGGATAGTCCCATAATTGAGCGCGCCCAAGTAAAGAGGCGCGCCGGGGATGTTTGTGGAGTCGTCAGTGCGTTTTTTGAGTCTGGTAAACCTGTTGGTTAACTCGAGGGTCAGGTCCGTTGAGCCCGCCGCGTTGGCCAGAGCTCTTCGTATGCTCCCGCGGTCTAAGCCCGCGACTCCTCCGAACGAGGAGGCCCGCGAGCTTATGACTCCGAAACCCGCCCCGAATTCCTCTCAGTAAGACCTCGCTAACCCGACAGAGCCGCGCATCGATCACGAAACCCTTAAAACCCTCAGAACCCTGGAACCCTGGAACCAGCTCTTGCCGCGCCGCTTGGCGATATCGCGGTAAAGCGCTACAGTATCATTAGTTGAACCTTACAGTTAAGCGCTTTGCTATTCCGCTCGCGTCGGAGGTAACCTGCTTATGAGGACTCGTTGGTGCAGCCTTGAATGGATATTCCTTGCCGTCGCCGCTCTCCTTCTCATCTACATACTTTTCGTGCCGCCGATGGTCGGGCTTGCCAACAGCGGGGACTTCGCCCGCATGATGGACTGGTTCGGCCTGAGCTACAGAGGCAATACCGGGCCGGAGACGCAATTCCTGTTCGTGAACAGAGTGTTCGCCTGGCATCCGAAGGTCGAGCCTCACTACCCTTCCTCGGCCCTCCTGTTTTTGGCGGCGGCCCTTCCGGCAAGCCCAGTCCTGGTCGGACGCGGGCTGTTCGACATTCGCCTTCTCGGCGTCGCTTACGTCTGCGGGTTTCTGCTGGCCCTGTTCCTGCTGACTCGATACGCGCGGACTCTCAGCCTGCGCAGCCAACTGGTCCTGTACGCCGTGACCGCGCTTGTGTTCCTGGATGTCGGATACGTCGCTTACTTCAACTCGTTTTACGCCGAGCCGGGCAGCCTCATCTTCCTCACCGCAACGCTGGCCTGCGCCTTTATCGCCGTCAGCCGTGACCGGCCGAGTGGCCGCGCCTGGATTCCCGTGGCCGGGTTTTTCATCGCGTCGTTCCTGTTCGCTTCCGCCAAGGTCCAGAACGCCGTTTCGGCGCTCCCTCTGGCTTTTATCGCCTATGGTCTGGTCCGTATCGCGGGCCGGTCGAGAGAAGCGCGACCGGGGAAGCGGAGCTTAGTCGCGCTGGCGCTGGCCGTTCTTCTCGCCGTCGCTTTTCTCGGCTACTACGGAATGTACGTGAAGTTCTCGCGGAAGATCCATAAGGAGGTCATCTATCTGAACGTGTTCCACGAGATACTGGCGCGCTCGTATTCTCCGGAGGACGACCTCCGGGAGATGGGTCTGGACCCGTCGCTGGCCCCGCTGGCCGGAACAACGCTGGCCTCCCCCGGGGTTCCTCCCGGACTTGTGGATGTCGTGGCGAGCAAGGTGGGATACCGAACGATCCTCAAGTACTACATGCGCCATCCCGACCGTTTCATCGAACTGGCGGAGGATGCCGCGGAGAACGCTTTCCTCATGCGGCCGACTTACCTGGGGAACTACGAAAAGTCATTCGTACTGCGGGACGGCCCGCGGCCCGTTTACTCCGTGATGGATATGCCTTCGGAATACCGAACCGGCAAATTTGCGTTGTGGAGTTCGCTGAAAGAGGCGTTTCCGAAGTCGTTGTGGCTTGTTTTCAGCTTTCTGTCGGTCAATATCCTGGCGATTGCGGCGAAATGGCTGCGCTTTGACCGCGCGCCGGGAGACAGGATGATAACGAAGCTGCACGGAGCGCTGGTTGTGATGGCCGGGCTGCAGTTCCTCATAGTGATACTGGGGGAGGGTCTGTACGAGATAGCCAAGCATCTGTTCCTGTTCAACCTCCTCTGTGACGTCTGTCTGGTGTTCCTGATCATGTACGCGGTCAACATTGGCGCGATCCTGCCGCATCGAGCGGTCGGGAAGCAACTCGAATAAAATCAGAAAAGGAGCAAGCGATGAGAAGAATGAGCCGCATTCCCTCCGTGCTGGCAGCCTTCGCGCTGTCACTCGCGGCGAGCTCGGTTTGCGCGGGGCCGCCCCTCGACCAAATCCTGAACTACATGTTCATGGACCAGAGCGTTCCGATGAAGGGGCCGCAACTGTTGTTCGATGTCCAAAAGCAAATCCCGCTGACCAAGGACAGCCCGATCGGGCAGACTTTCATGACGGGACCGGAGACGACGCAGGTCGCCAGGGTTCGGGCCTATCTTGGCCCCACGGGCGACTGGGAGCAGGGTGAAGGGGCGGAGCTTACCGTCTGGGACAGTCCCGAAAAGAAGGTAAAGCTCGGAAGCGATATCGTGTGGTACGAGAATCGCGATTTCCACTATAAGCAGGTCGAGTGGGATGTAAAGGCCCCGGTAAAACCCAACAGCGCGTACTACTTCGAGATGACGTACGCCGGCAGCGGTGACGGCCAGATGGGCCGGGTCGGGCTTATGGACAAAACCGACGCCTACCCGCCCGGGCGGGGATACCTGGCCGGACAGCCGCGGGATTACGACCTCTGTTTCCAGACTCATTCCCGGCGCGCGCCGGACCCCATCGGCAATCTGAAGAAGATGTTCGCCCGACTGGACATGGACAGGCCCGGGCTCGAAGAGGTGAAGCAGGCGGTTGAGAAGGACGATTTCGAGACCGCGATCGCAAAGACCGTGCAGTGCTTCGAGGCAAGGCAAGAGCCGTCTGCGATCATCAGGCCCGAAGATGTGGTCAACGTCAACCCAGAAGCGGACACCGCGGAGGCCGATTCGAACATGAACGCCACCTGGAGGCAGGTGGATATGGTCGGCTACGGCGGTCGCAAGCTGTTCCTGAACGCTTATCAGGCTACAGGCGACGAGAAGTACGCGAAGAAGCTGAACGACCTGCTGATCGAGTGGTACATCAACAGCCCGCCTCCGAGCGAGTCGCGCATCGGCGGTTGTCCATGGGACGATATGTGGGCGTCGCTGAGCGCGGGGCTGCGGCTCGGGCACGGCTTCGTCGCTTATTCGAGGATGCACACCGCCCGGTCGTTCACGACCGACTGCAGGCTGGCGTATATCTTCAGCCTGGCCGATCACTGCAACACGCTGGTCAAATACGGCGGAGACGCCGGCGGGAACTGGTCGTTTACGCAGAACTCGTCCATGCTTACGTTCTCCATGAATTTCCCGGAGTTCAAAGAGTCCGAAGTATGGCGGAAGACGGCCACCGACAGGTTGATGGAGGCGATCAAGAAGGACATACTCCCCGACGGCGTGGAGACCGAGTCGGCGCCGAGCTATCAGCGAATGGCTTACAACCCGCTTGCCGGCGTGTTCGACGACCTGATTCTCCGGAGGGGCCTCAGAACGCCGTTCGCGGCTGACCTGAGCAACATCCTGGAGCGACAGGCGGAGTACTTCATGTATTTCCCCATGCCGAACGGCGTTACTCCGTGGCTCGGCGACTGGGGGCACGAAAACGACCGAGGTGGTGTGCTCAAGGACGCCGAGCGGTTCAACCGCGACGATATGCGTTTTGTTGCCACAGCCGGAAAAAAGGGCAAGAAGCCGAAGGAACTGTCGAAGCTGTATCCCTACGCCGGCGTGGTGACCCTGCGAAGCGACTGGGGCGACGCCGGACGGCCTTTTGACGACGCGCGGTATCTGTTGATCCACGGCGTTCACTACGGCGCTCACGGCCACCAGGACATCAACGGGATAAGCGGCCTCTACGCCTACGGCAGAGAGCTGCTGACCGATCCCGGCTCCCATGAGTACGGGAGCCCCGAGCACTTCAAGCTGACGACCGGCCCGTCACACAACCTGATGACTATCGACGGAGAGGACCAAAACAGACGCGGGGAAACCGCGTTCAGGAACTGGTCAACCACGCCTGTCGCCGATTACCTGTCGAGCTATGCGGCCGCCTACAAGGGCGGCGATTACACTCGGGAGGTCGTCTTCGCTCGCGCGAACGGGACGCCGGGCATTCGAGATTACTGGATCGTGAGAGACACGGCGGCCGGCAGCGGAAATCATTCGCTTGAACAGCGGTGGCGGTTCGTCCTCGATACGCCGATGCAGGTGAATACCCAATCCCTGACTACCAGAACGGCTTACGACACCGGCGGGAATCTCGCCATACTGCAGGTGGACCCTTCGCGCCTGAAGGTCGAGGAGACGACCACCGACACGTGGGGCGCGCGGGCCAAGACGAGCGAACCTCCGACCAAGCTGCCGACAGTCGTGTATTCGGCGAATACGCTCCTTCCGGCGGTGATCGACACGGTCCTGCTGCCTTTTGAGGGCAAGCGGCCGCCCTCATTCCGTGTCACGAGCCTGGAGAAAAGCCCGAACGGGCTGGAATCCGCTTTCAAGATAACCCAGGGACATGTCGAAGACCTGTTCGTGTTCAAGAAAGCGCCGGGCAAGAAATACCTGGCTTCCGAAAAGGTGGGATTTGACGGCGAGCGCATATTCGTGCGCAGAGTCAACGGGAAGCTGCGCTCGGTCCTGCTCGTCAACGGCGCCGGCCTGACCGTGGCGGGAAAGCAGATAATCAAGTCGCCGAAGCGCTTGTCCTGGGTGGCCGTCTCGTTAGACCCGACCGGAACTAAAGCATACGCGAGTTCCGAAGCTCCGGGATTGGCGATAGGCGCCGGAGGCGCGAAGGTCTCCGTGCGAATCATGAATACCGACCGGCTGCTTCGGCCCGTGCAGGCGGAAGCGGGCAAGACGCTGCTGACGCGGTAAGCTCCGCTCTTTACAGAAACGGCCGGCCCGCACTCTCTGTGTGGGCCGG
>JAUSGG010000209.1 GCA_030649165.1 Armatimonadota bacterium | reverse complement strand
AAAGCTGAAAGCTGAAAGCCATTGGCCATCCCATCCGTGTCCATCTGTGCGCGTCTGTGGTTAGAAGCCTTTTCGTGCTTTCGTGATAAGAACTCCGCGGTCATCGGCGGTCTCAAAGCTGTTTGCTGACTGCTGAAAGCTGAAAGCTGATAGCCATTGGCCATCCCATCCGTGTCCATCTGTGCGCATCTGTGGTTAGAAGCCTTTTCGTGCTTTCGTGATAAGAACTCCGCGTTCATCGGCGGTCCCAAAGTTGTTTGCTGACTGCTGAAAGCTGATAGCCATTGGCCATCCCATCCGTGTCCATCTGCGCGCATCTGTGGTTAGAAGCCTTTTCGTGCTTTCGTGATTAACCTCCGTACGCCGTACAAACCGCAAGCCGTCCGCAAAGGAGGGAGTCGGCCGGCAAGCGATTTCAACTGTATGCTATAAGCTCAGTCGTATTGTTTGTACCCGAAATGCGGGCATATCAAAACTCAGCAGTCCGTTATCAACTGACAATTCCTCCGCGGGCTCCTCGTTCATATTGGCAAGAGAGGCCGACTTGACCGCGAATCCCAGCCGGACGGAAGCCGTTACGCTCTCGTCAGTGGTGTTGTATAATCTCAGGATTATGCTGTCATCCCGGTCGGCTTTCTTCAGGGCGCTTACGACCAGATTCTTCGGCTCTATGCTGATGAACGACTTCTCGGTCGGCAATACACCCGGGTGCACGCCCGTTAGGACGGCCCGAAGCGGGACGTTGTGCTGGTGGGCCTGCCTCCAGACCTGGCCATCCTTCCAGTCGCCGCCGTGCGCATACACGGCGTAGCGGAAAGTGTGACTCCCAAGGCACTGCGCGTCGGGGGTTTTGATCTCCGGCCCCGCTCCGCCGTCCCGCGTGAGAAGATCGCCGGTAGACAGCCACGCGCAGCACCTGAGTAGCGTGAGAGCGATCACCGCGTCGCTCGAACGCATGACCTCGCACTCCGGCAGACCCTGATTGATCACCGTCAGCCCGCGTCCGTTCGCCTGAACGTTCACAAATGACTGCTGCGGCTGTTCCGGCTGCGGCTTCTGGTTCCACGTGGGGTCCGATGAGGGCATGTCGATGCTTCTTTCCACGACGCAGAACTGACCCTCAGCCTGCGAAACCTTGGCGGCGACCCCGACCGGGAACCATGCCCGAAGCCTGTGGTCCTTTGCGTTATTCGCGAACTCGGTCGTAATATCGACCCTCGGCAAGCCGCGCCGGACTGTAATGCTAACCGTCACCGGACACGATATGCTCTCACAGCTTCTCGCGCTGCGGTCTTGCGAAAGACCTGCCGGAAGCTCCAACTGAGTGTGGACGCGGATCGTGGCGCACACCGGGCCGGACTCGACGATCTCTACGGTCCCCGAGCCGCCGGACGATGTGATCCTCCGGCTCAAGCGGGCAGGGGAGTAATCGTACTCGTCGCCCGCGTCCTCCGTGTCCTCGAAAAGGTTCAGCCCCTCGAACAGGTTGTCCGTAGTCTTGTCGAGCAGGTCGAACGAGCCATTTGGCCGGACGCTAATCTTAACGTGTTCATTCTCCAGCGAGTTTTCCGACGCCACCAGTCCCGCCGGCCTCAACGCGGGCTGCCCTCCCACGTGTCTGTGATCCACGCGCTCGATAGAGAACGACTTGTACCCAAGAGCCGGGACCTTGCCCGCGTTGAAGACCAGATCGCAGTCGCGCCACAGCTTGTGGTAGGACAACTCCGTTCTCTCGATATTGGTGACCTGGCACGGGACGATCACGCCCCTGGAGTCTCGCACGACGAACTCTCCCGCGGCTTTGCCGGGCTCGAGTAGACCCGACATGCGCACGGTTACTGCTTCATTGACGTCCCACCCGTGCGCGTTGAAAACGACAACCGGCGTCGCCTGCTCCGGCATTTCTAAAACGGTGTTCACCCTCGACGCCAGGTGCTGCAAACCCTCCCTTGCCAGCGTATTGCCGATCTGCTGCGACTGGTCGAACCGCGGCATCATCTCCTTGTGGACCTGGTCGACGCTGCATCCGCAGATCGAGTCGTGCGGATGGTTCTGCAGGCACAGCCTCCAGGCCATCCGGACCATAGCGGAATCGTAATCACTGCCGTAAATGTTTGCAAGCGCGCAGAACGGCTCGGTCCATTTCTCCAACAGCGTCTGAGTCCGTTCATTCGCCTGCTTGATGTACATTCGCGTGGACAATATGCCCGGCAGCAGTCCGCAGTACCTTCCGCTCCTCAATTCGCCCCGGTATGTGGGAAGGTCGGGCTTCTGCTCCTTGATCAGCCTTCCGACATCCTCGAACGAGCCGTGAATCACCACAGCGTCTTCCAGCTTCTCGTTGGCCCGGCGGATGATCTCGGGAATCTCCGGCTGGGCCTCCAGGTGGTCGCATCCATTGTTCAGCAGGATGACAGTGGAAGCGCTGAGCGGCGCCAGCTTGTCTCGCTGGGCGGCGATCTGCTCCACGGCCAGGTCCAGATCCGTCCTGGCGCTTCCATCGGGGTCGCGAGTCAGGCCGAGACTGCTCGCGCTGCAGTACCCGGAGCCTTGAGTCACGGCCATCACCCTTGTGCCGTCGGGCGCTTCCCACCAGAACTCGCAGGTCATTTCCTCTTCTTCTAGCCCCCGTCCGCGCGAGAAGTAGAAGTCTTCTATGCCGAAACCTCTCAGGATTTGCGGCATCTGGGAAATATGGCCAAACGGATCGGGCACATACCCTGCCTTCATCGGTTGACCGAACTGTTCCGCGATCAAATGACCGAGCAGGAGGTTTCTGACAGTGGCCTCGCCGCTCACCAGCCACTCGTCGGGAAGTATGTACCACGGTCCGACCTTCAGCCTGCCTGATCTGACGAGTTGCGCGATATGGTTTCGTTCGTGCGGCCGGATTTCGAGGTAATCTTCGAGTACGACCGTCTGTCCGTCGAATACAAAAGTCCTGAAATCGGGATCGGTATCGAGAATCTTCAGCAGTTTGTCGGTAAGCCGAACCAGTTTTATCCTGAACTCCTGGAACGGCAGGTACCATTCGCGGTCCCAGTGCGTGTGCGACACCAGGACCATCGTGTATTTCTTCTCCATCAACACCTCCAGCGCGGTCCGCCCGTAAGCCTGGCGGCCAGTTGACATTATAGCAACGAGTACGGCAGTGAGGGAAGAAGAAAGTAACTGTTCACGATTAGGTAGACTGTCGGTCGTTATTCCTCCGTCTTCGGAAGAAGACGAGCGTAATCCCCTCTCCCTTGACGGGAGAGGGTTAGGGTGAGGGTGATACAATTCTACCCATTCCTGAACTCTTACAGAAGAAAATGGCGAGCAACCTATTGACAACCCGAAACCGCTGTGTTAAACTCCTTTTCGCACGGGATTTTGCCCGCTTCGCGCCCCCAACTCGCCCGGGGCTTATCGACTCGGTCTAGGCACGCGGACAGTCGTAAAGCTTGACACCGCCAGCCGGGCATCGCGAAGCGTGGCGCGCTTTCCGGCCGTACCACACTGGCGCAGCCAGACTTCATCCTGAGGGTAGTGAGATGGCTCTTCGACGATCCGCAACAGAGTTGTGCATTTCCATTGACAGTCGCCCTGAGCATCTTCCACGTCTCCGAACAGTCGTGGGCTGTCTGGCGGCGGACCTGGGCATGTCGAGCGAGGAAGCGCAGGACACTAAGCTCGCCATCACTGAAGCCTGCGCCAATGCCATCAGGCATGGCTCCCCCGATGGCGCGGGCAGCGGAGTGACTATCAAGCTCGTGGCCGGGCGCGGAGGTATGCTCGCGGAAGTGACCGACCACGGCGATGGGTTCGACGTCAACGCAATCACGGTTCCCGCCCCGGCGGAAAGGGCTGGCGGCATGGGGATCCCTCTCATGCGCGCGCTCTCCGATCGCGTCGAATTCCTGCGGAACGCGAAGGGCATGACCGTGCGTTTGGTGAAGAAGGTCAAGGGCCGCATCACTCGCCGCGGGGTCGCTTCGGTTAGAAACAAGCGGCAGAGGATCTGATTTCTAACTTCTAACTCCTGTGCCCGTTGGGATTTGAGGGTTGGCAGCTAAACTATGGGATCAACAGAACAGGTTCTCAATCCCAACCCGGAAATCCCGAAACCGCGACGCTTCTTAGGAACCACCGACCCCGCGGGGTCAGCGCTGGAGGCTCCATCGTGAAAACCTACCTCGAACCCTCCCGCCAAATCCCAATCTACGCTCAGAAAGACGTCGTCGTTGTCGGCGGCGGTCCCGCGGGGCTTTGCGCCGCAATTGCGGCTGCCAGATGCGGGGCCGATACTCTTCTAATCGAGCGCTTCGCCTACCCCGGCGGGACGGCAACGGCTTCTCTGATGGGCAATATCAACGGCTTCCGCAATCAGAAGAAGCCGGACGCGACGCAGACGGTCAAAGGCATCGCCGCGGAAATCATATTCGCTCTGCACAGGATCGGGGGTCTCGGAGACAGCCCCTACGAGCAGGAGGAATACGACATCGAGAAGGGCGAGCTGTCGTACTCTTATGCTGTCGATACGGAGAAACTGAAACTCGTCTGTCTTGAAATGCTTATTGCTTCAGAGGTCCAAATGCTGTTCCACACGATGGCCGTCGACGTCATCAAAGAGGGCAGCGAGCTGAAGGGGATTATCATAGAGAACAAGTCCGGCAGGCAGGCGATTCTGGCGAAGGTAGTGGTGGACGCCAGCGGCGACGCCGATGTTGCCGCAAGAGCCGGCGCTCCATTCTGGCAGGTCAAGAAGGACGAGGCGCCGCGAATGGGCGACAACCTGATGTACAAGATTTGCTGCCCGGCCGCCGGCAAAAAGGACAAACTACCCGGCGTGAAAGTCGGCAAGACGGCGATCATCTGGGGACCTGGCGGGATCGTGATGAACGGATGTGACGCGGTCGAGCTGTCGGCGGCGGAAGTGGAGGTCAGGCGCAGAGTCTACGAGCATTTCGACAACATGAGGTCAAATACCCCCGCGCTCAAGGACGCGATAGTCGTCGAGACCGCGCCGATGATCGGGATTCGTCAGACGAGGTTTATCGAGGGTGAATACAAGCTGACCGCTGACGACGCCATAAGCGGCGCGCGGTTCACTGACGTAGTTGCCATAAGCTCCTGCCCGATCATCCACTATTACGGCTATCGGCGTTATCTCGAACACGAGGGCTACGATATTCCGTATCGCTGTCTCCTGCCGTTGGGGGTTGAGAACCTGCTGGTTGCGGGACGCTGCATCTCGTCGGAACAGCAGCCGTACGAGTCGCACCGGGCGATGGCGCCGGTAATGGCGATAGGACACGCCGCGGGAGTCTCGGCCGGTCTAGCGGTGAAGCAAAGCGTTCCGCCCCGGAAGCTCGATGTCCGCGACGTCCAAAGGACCCTCGTGGCACAAGGAGCGGAACTGCGACTGTCAGAAGTCTCTGACTCCTAACCTCTAACTCCTGACCTCTAACCTCTAGCAGGGACCGGATAAAGTCCAATCACCAAGCAAGACCTCACCCCAGCCCTCTCCTAGAAGAAGAGGGAGTCCCCCCTCCTCTTAGGAGGGGGTTAGGGGGAGGTCAAGGGGTTGCCTCGACTTTATCCGACCGATGCTAGACGCCTCCCACTATCGCCCACACGTCGGCGAGGCTCTCGTAGAGCCCGTCCGGCAGTGCGGCCAACGCCCCGGTCAGTTCCTCCGGCGCCCCGTGCTCCTCCCCGTGCTCCACAAGCTCATCCCTGGTCGCTGGAAAACTCAGATCGCTCAGATATTTCGAGATGGCAGTAGGCGTAACCATCGGCTTCCTCCAATGACTTGTCATTGATTACCCCTGGTGACGAGCGCCAAAACGACTGTTACGAGTTTCCCGATAATGGGTAAGCCTACCGAGCAGCCGGTAACATTAACGATTTCGGAATTGGTGCTGTAATAGTGCAACGCGCTCCGGCCCCCTCTCCCTGGAAGGGAGAGGGTTGGGGTGAGGGTTGAACCTGCCCGGACATCGAGGACCGATCCTTCGGTAGCAGAGCGGCAGCGACGCTGCCGAAGGACGCCGCCCAAGGCATGGAAGACGCGCTATCCCGCGGTTGCGGGGCATAAGCAGTTCCCGCGGCGCTCGCGGGGCGAATGTGGTGTCCGGCCCACGGTTGCACCTCTCCCGATAATGGGTAAGCCTACCGGGCGGCCAATAACATTAACGATTTCGGAACTGCTGCTGTAATAGTGCAACGCGCTCCGGCCCCCTCTCCTTGGAAGGGAGAGGGTTGGGGTGAGGGTTGAACCTGCCCGGACATCGACGACCGATCCTTCGGCAGCAGAGCGGCAGCGACGCTGCCGAAGGACGCCGCCCAAGGCATGGAAGACGCGCAATCCCGCGTTTGCGGGGCATAAACAGTTCCCGCGGCGCTCGCGGGGCGAGTGTGGTGTCCGGCCCATGGTTACACCTGTCCCGATAATGGGTAAGCCTACCGAGCAGCCGGTAACATTAACGATTTCGGAATTGGTGCTGTAATAGTGCAACGCGCTCCGGCCCCCTCTCCGTGGAAGGGAGAGGGTTGGGGTGAGGGTTGAACCTGCCCGGACATCGACGACCGATCCTTCGGTAGCAGAGCGGCAGCGACGCTGCCGAAGGACGCCGACCCCGGTGTTTCGGGATTTGAGGGTTGGGCTTCACACTCGTGCGGTTACAGGACAACCTCGCATCCCAACCCGGAAATCCCGAAACCAGGCGCTTCCTTAGGAGAGTATGTATAGTGACGAGGAGAATACAATGGAAGAGGAATCCGCCTACGAGCGTCTTTCAGACTTCGCGTTAGGCTTCCAAAGCAGCCGCATCTTCCTGACAGCGGTCGAACTCGACATTTTTACCCACGTGGAGCCTGGAGCCCGCACTGCCGCCGAGGTGTCCTCCTCCGCGGGAACAAGCCTGCGTGGAACCGAAATCCTTCTGAACGCGCTTGCCGGATTGGGCCTCCTTGAGAAGTCAGCGGCTCGGTACTCAAACACGCCGCTAACGTCGAGGTTCCTGGTCGCCGGGATCCCCGACTATGCCGGCGTCGGCTTCAGGCATACGGCGAATCTCTGGCGGTTATGGTCTTCGCTGAACGACGTGGTAAAGACCGGAAAGCCCCAAAGGCCGCCCTTGTCCGAGGAGGAAGCTAAAGATTCCACCGAAAGCTTTATCATGCTTATGCATGAACGCGCCAGGTTTCGGGCGCCGAAGGTCGCCGAGGCGCTGGAGCTGACGAGCACGAATGCCGTCCTCGACATAGGCGGCGGCCCCGGAACGCATTCAATAGCATTTGCGGAAGAGAACCCGCATCTGTGCGCGGTCATCTTTGACCTGCCCGAGGTCGTTCCGATAGCGCGGCGTATTGTCCTGGAAGCGGGGATGCAGGATCGAATAACCGTCAAACCGGGTGACTATTACGTGGACGATTTCGGCGAGGGATATGACCTCGCGTTCCTGTCGGCTATCATCCACAGCAACAGCCCCGATGGGAACAAGCACATATTCCGAAAGGCGTTCGACGCTCTGGTTGCCGGCGGCCGCATTGCCGTGGTGGATTTCATCATGAACACAGACAAGACCACCCCGGAGTACGGCGCCATCTTCGCCGTGAACATGCTTGTCGCGACCGACGAAGGCAACTGTTACAGCGAGCGCGAGATCAGGGAATGGTTTGCCGAGACGGGGTTCATCAATCCCTCCATCAAGCACGAGATCGACGAAGACATCTGCATGATGATCGCAATAAAGCCGTAGGTGGGTTGGTGGTTGTTAGTTGTTGGTTGGTGTCCACCCGACTGGTCCGATCCGTCCGGTCCGTCTCATCCGTCTGATCCCACCTCTTCCCCGCCGAACTAGCGCTTCTTCTGCGACATCACCAAAATCCCCCCAATCAGTGGTTCAACCACATCCACCCAAACCCCCCCGCTGTTCTGCGCCTCAACGGCTTCGGCGTTTCAGGGGTTCAAAACACGCAGCCTCCGGAAACCAACAACCAACAACTAGCAACCCTGATGGTTTGATGGCCGGGCTATTCGGGAACATTGGTTCCGCGACCGTTATTCCATTGACTGTGCTGAGGGGGAGTGGGAGATGAGAAAGCTTCCGGCAATCCTGGTAGTTACAATGCTGTTCGTTGTCGTTGCCGGTCCGACCCACGCCGTTGTCCAGTGTGCAGTCCGGGATTTGGGCGCCGGGTCCATCGCCAACGGCATCAGCGATGTTGGAACTGTGGGCTGCAAAACTGCGGCGGTGGCGTGGTTCAAGGGCAGAACCATCAACTTCGGCAGATATTTGCCAGCCGGGGACAGTCGAGCTTTTGGCATCAACAACAAGGGCCAGGTCGTCGGCTATACGATGGATATGAGCGGCAACACCGCCGCTTTCCTGTACATCGGAGGCAGGCCGGAACAAACCCTGGTCCTTCCGGAGCTGATAATGGCCTACTCGATTGACGACGCAATGAACATCTACGGCTACAGGCAGAACGAGTTCGGACGTCTTCGAGGCGCGATCCTTCAGTGGGCGCATGGGATCATCGGCGAGTTGGAGCCTCTACCAGGGTTCACTGAAAGTATTGCCAACCACGGGAACACGAAGCTCCAAGCCGTCGGTATCTCCCAAGGCGAAGCGGGAATACATGCCACTATCTGGAATAGTGAAGGTGTACCGGCCGATCTTCACCCCGAAGGGGCAACATACAGCTTTGCCAATTCCATCAATGATGCGGGACAGGTGGCAGGTTCTGCCGAGTACTGGGAAAACGGGACACTGGAAACAAAGGCGTTCTTCTGGGACGCCAATGGTATTCCGACAGAAATCGTTCCGCCGGCCGCCGGTTTCTGCCAGGCCAATGACATCAACGACCTCGGCCAGGTCTGCGGGACTTACCGCAAGACCGCGGAGGGAGTTCACCAGGCTTTTGTCTGGGAGAAGGGTGTTGGCGGCAACAACCTTGTTGCAACCGGCTGGGCCTTGACTGATGCGTACGGAATCAATGATCTTGGCCAGGTCTGCGGAGTTGGTTTCTACAAAGGCGTCGGTCGCGCGTTCGTCGCAACACCAAGGCGCTAGCGATAAGAACCATATCTATCGCTTTTCCCCGGCGGCCAGGCGGCCCCCTGCTGCTCTCCCCAACCTCACAAACCCCATAAACCTCCCCGTCTCCCATCCGCGTTCATCGGCGGTTGAACCCCCTCCCCAAACACCGGTTCCAAAAAATATCTTTCCGGAGGCCCGAAAACCCGGAACAAAACCCCCTCCCCCATCGTCGGTTCACTATTAGTGGTCATCGAATAGTGGTTAGTGGTTAGTGATTAGTAGTTGGTGGGGACATCAACCATCAACCAGTATCTGCGTCTATCCGCGTCCATCGGCGGTTTCCTGAAAGCTGACGTCTGACTGGTGGCTGGCTGGCCGGAATCCGGGAACCAACAACCGACAACTGATGGGAACCACATTCCATCTGCGCGCATCTGTGCGCGTCCGTGGATATGAGCGATTTCGTGTTTTCGCGCCTTCGTGCTTTCGTGATAAGGGGCCATTGCGCAGCCCGTGACGGTGCAATGACAGAAACCGGGGTATTCGAAAAAGCTGGTAAAACTGACCGAAACCGTACGGAAATTCGCCGAAACAGCAGCGGAACTTGCCGGTTCCCACGCGAAACCACCGCAAAACAGCGCAAAACCCGCGGAAAACGGGCGTGAGAGTGACCAGTGATCAGTGGGAGGCGGTCGCACGGCATCCGGCTTCAGCGCAATTATCCGGTTTCAGTGTCTCAGCGGTTCAAAAGCTGCGCAAACCGAAGGGAGTTCACGTCCGGTCCGAACCAACAACCAACAACCTATATCTGCGTCCATCTGCGTTCATCGGCGGTTTCAAATGCATGAGGTGACGAGTTGACGGTTCCCGTCGCTTCCTCTACCATATTCTGGAAACGCCGGATCGGAGGGAACCATGAACCGAAGAAGCATCTACTTGTCCCTACTTGCCGCGACGCTGATGGCGGGCATCGCATCCTGCGCCGCCGCCTCATCTCTGGACGATCTTGACGCGGCGCGTACGTACCGTTCGGCGCGCATATCCAGCTATGATGTGACGGGTGGGAACAACGACGGCGGTCAGTCGAATCCCGTGAAGGCCGGCGAGATACGGACCATAGCCCGGATCGATGGCCCAGGCAAGATAGTCCATATATGGTTCACTCTGTTTGCTGGACAAGATATGGACCTCCTGCGCGACACGATCCTCAGGATGTATTGGGACGGCGAGAGAACCCCGAGCGTGGAGGTCCCGATAGGGGAGTTTTTCGGCCTCGGTCACGGCAAGTACTACACGTTCGACAGTTTTCCGATAGAGATCGGCAATAACAAGGGCCTCAACTGCTTCTTCCCAATGCCGTTCAAGAAGTCCGCCAAGGTGACGGTGGAGAATCTCGGCAAAGGCCCGATCACCGATCTCTATTACTTCATCGACTACCAGATCGTGGACAAGCCGAAACCCGACACGCGCTACTTCCACGCGCAGTATCGCCAGGCCAAACCGATCCTCACCAGGGACAACTATACCATACTCGATGCCGCGGGAAAGGGCCATTATGTTGGCTGCTTCCTCTATGAGCGCTCCAACGAAGGCAATTGGTGGGGCGAAGGCGACGACATGATTTACATAGACGGCTCAACGAAACCCACCCTTCACGGTACCGGCGTGGAGGACTACTTCTGCCATTCCTGGGGTTTCGCCAAGGACACTTACGCCCTGCGTTTCGGCGCCCCGCTTACCGGCCCATGGCAGGTTGGTGGAGAGAACTCGGTCTAC
The DNA here is from genome assembly GCA_030649165.1 of Armatimonadota bacterium. Taxonomy (GTDB): domain Bacteria; phylum Armatimonadota; class UBA5829; order UBA5829; family JAUSEB01; genus JAUSGG01. Next base: position 10,787 of record JAUSGG010000209.1, on the reverse strand, counting down.
AGGTTCCACATCGAGGACCCGATCGCGTTCCGCAAGTCCATCCGCTTCACCATGGAGCACGCCAACGCCGGGACAAACGACCGAGCTGATGACTGGTCATCCGTTGCGTACTGGTATCAGACCGAGCCTCATGCGCCGTTTCCAAAACTGCCCTCGCCGGAACAGCGACGCTCCACTGCTGAGCGCCTTGCGCTGTTCCTGAAGCAGAACAGACTGGGGGAATATCGAAGCCTTTTGTCGGACATGATGACGCATTCCACATCGGGGCACGTGAGGGACACTGCCGCGCTGAAGCTGGTCGATAGCTACAAGTCCACAGAGAACGCGGATAAGGCGGTCGAAGCGCTGCTGCTATGGGCCGGCCCCTTCCCGTATGGACCGGTTAGGGACGCGATCGTGAAGGGCGTCAAGGATGCTGGCGGCGATCCTGACCTGGTTCCTCTGCCGGAGGCATTTCCCGTGGAGAACAGCGACGGGCGCATCATCAACACCTTGATGGGCGGCAAGGTCTGCCAGCGCACCAGCAGGTCCCTGGGCAGCCCATATATGTATTTCCGGGTTATCGACAAGGCCCTTCGGAACGGTGACAGAACCGTCGTCATGCAAGTGGAATACTACGATGACGGCAAGGCGGGAGACGTGTTCCGGGTGGAGTACGATTCGGCATACGGCGATGACGTGTGGGCCAAATACGTCCCGGTGGCGTACTTCGCCAAGACCGGCGAGAAAGGCTGGCACACGACGACGTTTACCCTGGAGAGGGCGCGCTTCGCTCAACGTGAAAACGCCGGCGGCGATTTCCGGATTTTCGCCGGTGTGGACAAGGACGAGTACATTCGGAATATACGGATATCCGCGCGGTGATCAACGATATCGACGGAGCGGCGAGCCGCATCTTTGCACCGCCGGCAGCGGCCTGTCAGTCGGCCAGGGAATGGAGTAGGGCACACCCGGCAACAGGTCGAACACGTCGTCCGCGACATCCGCCTCCCCATCCACGTCCAGACACACTCCCCATACAAAGCCGGCCGAGCTGAATACCGCCCTCTCGCCATCGCGAGATACCGATACCTCCGCGGGAGCGAACTCCAAATCCTTGAACTTCGCTCGGAACAGCCGGTTCTGCGCAACAAGCGCGCCATCCGCATCTTGCAGAACGCCATAAGCGGCGGAACGATTGACTTCGATCTCGTCCCATTCGGCGATTGATAACCTGCCGATCGCGGTAGACTGGTTGGGCGGCAGTAAGATCTCCTTGGAAACCCTCGCCGGGTATTCGCCGTCAAGCGTAAACAGCCCAAAATCCGCTTTCCCAGCCCACGAAACCGGTGTCTCGTTGACACCGAACACCACGACATCATCACCATCTATAGCCGGAATGATGTGAACCGGCGCGAAAGCTCTCCGCACCGGATGGTACGACAGCTTGCGGCGAAGGTAGTAATCGACTATCGTCCACCCGTGCGTCGCCGGCCAGCAGTCGTTGTACATCCAGAATATCGCCGAGGCTGAGTTAAACATCCGCCTGCGGAAGTTGTGCGCGTATTCCTGCAGCCCCTCGGCTTGCAGGAGAGCGCTGTAGAACAGGTAATCATCCAGCGGCAACTGGTTCGCTTCGACTCCCAGCCAGTGCGGAATTGCTCTGTAAACGACGAAATTCGTGCCGAAATTGCACGAGTTATCGTGAAAATCCCACGCGTACGAGCGCATTCTGAACTGGTCTGGGGGCAGGCATTGGCGCAGCGTCGCCGGCGAGGACGCCCCCAGCACGCCGCCCTCATTTGGGAACCGGCAATCATAACCGCGGTATGTCCAGAAATCGGGACCGTCGGTCCAAAGGCTTACGCCCCAGGGATGCTGATCGCCGGTGGTAAAGTCGTTTGGGTCGCGGCCGCCCTCCGAATAGGGGGAGCTTGGCCAGTAGGGGCGCGACGGGTCCTCCGCGGCCATTATACGAGGAAACGTGTAGTGGTAGAGAGTGTAATCCGGTAAGGGGGCCAGATTCTGATGCGCATGTCCGTAGCTCCACTCGATCTCGTTGTTGCCGCACCAGACTACGAGGCTGGGATGTGGGGACAGATCGCGCACTATGTGCGTGACCTCGTCGCGGACATTGGCGGCGAACTCTCGATCGTCTCCGGGATAGTGGGCGCAGGCGAAGATGAGATCGTGCCAGACCATTACGCCCAGCTCGTCACAGGCGTCGAGCATCGCATGGTCGGCGTACAGACCTCCACCCCAGATGCGGAGCATGTTGAAGTTGGCGTCCGCCGCGAGCTCGACCAGCCGGCGGTAACGCTCCGCGTCCGCGCGGACCGGCATAGTGTCCGCCGGGACCCAGTTTCCGCCTTTGCAGAAGATCGGCCTGCCGTTGACCTCCACGATGAAGTATTCGCCCGCCTCCGGATGCTTGTCCCGGTTGATGCGAATGCTCCGGATTCCCGTGCGCCGCTCCGTCCGGTCCACGACTTCTCCCGCCATCTCGATCTCGCAGATCACGTCGTAAAGCGGCTGGTCGCCGTGCGGCCTCGGCCACCACAGCTTCGGATTCGGGATGAGACATCTCAGATCGTGCCGAGACGCTCCCGGCGGAATCTCGACCTCTTGTTCCGCAATCGAGCCGGCCTGGGGCACGCGCGCGCGCGCCGTGGCTTTGACCGGCTCCTGCGCCGGATTATCCACGAAAAGCCTGGCGCGAACCTGAGCGGATTTGTGGTCGTCCGTCAGCTCGGGGTAGATCGTGACGGCGTCGATTCTCGGGGCGCCGCTCCATTCGAGCCGGACTCCTCGCCAAATCCCGACCGTGATCAGACGCGGCGCCCAGTCCCACGAGAAGAGACTCTGGGGCTTTCGCAGCCATGCGCGCTTGGTCAGAAGGTCGCTCAGAATCGGCGTGTGGGGCGCCGCGGGCTTGTCCGCCGCCGCGTACAGGCCGCTGTCGATTCGCACCGCCAGCGTGTTCTGACCAGAGCGGAGCTTTCCGGTAATGTCGATCCTACGGGGCGTGAAGAAGTTGGCGTGCCGGCCTATCTCCACCCCATTGAGATAGACCACTGCGTTCAGGTCCAGACCGTCGAAAACCAGCCAGGTGGAGTTGAGTGTTGAGAGTTGAGGGTTGAGGGAAGGCGGAGCGGAGATGGGGGTTGAGAGTTGAGTGTCGAGAGAGGGTGGAGCGTCGAAGGTGGTCCGGTAGACCCAGACCTGCTCCTCCACCCAGCGAGCTGACTGGGCGTTTGTTCCGAAGTTACAGTCGGGTATCACCCCCGCCCGCTCCAGGTCAAGATGGACGTTGCCGGGGACCTGGGCGTCGATGAACCCTGTCTCGTCGCAGGACTCTCCAAAGAACGCCTCCGGATGCCCGTGCGCTCCATCGAAACCTCTGATCTTCCATCCGCCGTTGAGGCTGAATGTTTGCAGCATGTTTGGCTCCTGTGTGTGGCGCTTTAAGTTGGGGTTTGCCGGGGGGCGGGGTTATTCCTTCGCTCAGTGGTTTTTAGGGGAGAACGCAGATGAACGCGGATGGGGCAGAGCAGATAGGGCGTTTGTCCCCTGGTGGGAGAATGAGAATCCCGGCAACTATTGTCTTGATACGCGCCGGGGAAAGAGGCAGCGGATACAAAATGAGGCTCTGTCCAAGTTCCTCCTGGTTCATACTTCTGCCGGTTTCCCCTTCTCCCAGGTAGTAACAGCAGCAATGAAAGAACAGGCTACGTAGACGTACTCAAGGCCAGTACTGCGCCTAACGTTCCAAGCCGCATTGACATCAGTGTCAGTTCCGTGGTCGGCGGCGTTTCGCACGTGCCCAAGGTAATAACCGACGTTCAGCAGCTTAGTAGGTAACTGTTTCTGCCCTCGCAAATCGTTGAGCTTCTGGTTGATCCCAGTTCCGGCCAGAGTTGCGCCAAGGCGGTTAGCCAGTTCGCTAAGATAGGAGTCGACGGCATTTCCTGCGTGTACCACAGCACTGCGTGCGCCACCCTCTTGGATTGCGTAAAGTAGCGCGTGCGCCAGGGGGACCAGTACACTGTCAACAGAAACTAACCCAGCAGCGTCAGGCTCGAGTTGGAGCCTGATCCTGTTTTCAGCGGCAAACCGGTCAGTGCAGGCTTGCGCCAACACGTCCAGATCGTTATTCAAGGCATCTGTGCCCATCTGGTACTTGCCACCCGTCAAAACAGTCAGTGCCTGGCTGAACGTCCCGAGGCTCAACAGGGTGTTCTTCACATCCTCTTTGTGGCCGACCAGCTGAAGTATAGCTATCGTCTCCTGAGCAGCTGTCGATGTGTCCCCAGTAGCCGCGAGCCGCATCCGGAAGACGGTGAACGGCTCGTACGATTCTAGTGCAACGCGGACCACAGCCGCCTTCTGTCGTTCGTCAGGTGTGGCGAGGAACCTGCATAGAGGACTTTCGGGAAGGTACTCGTCCACGTCCTGAGCAAGCATGCCCATATCGACAGCCAAGCTGAGGGCCTGCTCGGCCTGATTCTTCGACATGTCCGAGAACTGGACCACGAAGTCGACTGTTCTGGGACTGCGGGCGGCGATGACTGCGTTGACCGCAGCCACCATTTGCTCAGCGGTAGACTGAGAAAACGCGCGTGGCATTCGCTGGGCTCCGTTATGCTTCCCCTGACTCCACATCGGGGGCAGGTTCCGCAAGACTCGAAAGCAGAGCCCTGATCTTGGGAGCGACCAAGTCCAACTCCGCTGCAGAGCACTGAATTTGCACTTGGATCTGGACGTTTGCAGTCAACCCCACGACTTCGGCAGTGCCTGGGCTAGCATTCCGCGGATGGCGAACGGAGACAGAAACCACTTCGCCTCCAGTCGGACATACGGTTTCGACTGTTACGTCAGATGGACTCTTATCATGCGATTGCGCGACATACTTGCCTTCCTCGTCGCGGATCAGCCCTGCAAGTAACAATATATCTAGAACAGTACCTGCACCAGTCGATACGGAGGGTTTCTTCGGCAAACCGGCGGTGTATGCTATGTGCGCCCTCAGTGCTGAGGGCTCCATGCCGTTGCGAATCCTAACCGCGGAGATCACCTTCTGGAAGAACTCGTTCTCCGTGACGAGATCACGCCAAGCGGCTCGTATCTCATCCGTGATGTCGTGCCCAAGGGCGGCCGCTAGCCGCCGGCCGTTTGCCGTCAACTGTTTCCTGTTTCCGCCTTCGATAACACCCAGAGCCATCAGAAAGCCGTTATTGCTGCTGATGATGGTATTATCCATGACCACCCGTGCTCCCACGTCAGACAGGCTGGCAGGCCCTCTGCACTCTCCGTAGCCCTTTATGATTCTTGTCAGCTCCTCGTAAGATGATCTCGGAAGCTTGAACTTCTCATCCGGCATAGGACATTTCCTCGCTTTGCCTCGGGATTCCGGCGTCTTGGCAAGTTAGGCCTGACTCGCCGGTGTAGCCCCATACATCGAAGCCCACGACACCGCAATGAGTGCCACGTACCTGACATAATATACCGCCCATTGAGCTTGTTGTCAACCGGCTACTGACAGCGGCTACTGACAGAGGTTGTTGCGATAGAAGCAAATCTACCTCAGATAGCAGCCAGGCATACGATATGTAGTATGGTCCAGCCTGAGTCCCTACTACATATGGCAGTGCTGTTCCCGGTTCAGGCTCTATCGCAACAGCCTCTGACAGAGTGTGACTGCGGAGCGATTATGTCCCAGTCTTGTCCCTCCAGGTATCCTACATGGAGAGTCTTCACGGATCGAGATAATCCACCCTGACCGGCTCGGGCAGACGTTCGTAGGATGAGGCGCTGGAGTGGTCGGGCTTTGCGCGGAACGTCTGCGATTGGAATGACTTGAGGGCAAAGCGGCGATGAATCGCAGCACTCCAAAGCAGGCCATGCGAGATGAGTTTTCCCAGGTAGCCGAGGGTTGTGGCTGTCTGAGAGCAGATCCTTCGTTCCTCAGGATGACGTCTTTGCGGCGTGGTGGCGGGGGATGGGGGGTGTGTTTTCAGGTCGGGGAAAGCAGATTCCTCGTTCCTCGGAATGACGTGTGCGGGGCGTGGTTGCGGGGGATTGAAGGTTACTCTCATAGCGGGAGCAGATCCTTCGTTCCTCAGGATGACGACTTTCCGGCGTGGTTGCGGGGGATAGAGTCGGTTCGCCGACTTCGGCAGCGTCGCTTCGCTCTGCTACCGAAGGATCGGAAGCGGCCCTCCAGGTAGGATACCTGGAGGGATAGAGTAGGTAAGATACCTGGAGGGATAGAGTAACCGGATTCGGGAATCGTCCTAGTGCGACTTCGCGGGCGCGCTGTGGGACGCATCGGACGGATCGGACGTGTCGGACAAATGGACCCGTGGTTGGGCGCCGAAGCAACCCCACCCCAGCCCGCCCCTGAAGGGGGAGGGAGCAACGTTCTATCACCTAACCCGGATTATTCGTGAACAACGCCTGGGGGTCGTCATTCTGAACGCAGTGAAGAATCTTCTATCGCACAAGCGCCAGGTTCGGCTTCGCAGTTGGACGTTGCAGCTATCCGGGAGAAGATCCTTCGCAAGCTAGGATGACATCCGCGGGGCGTCCGCAGAACAAGCGTTCCGTGAATAAATCGGGCTAAAGCCAATACGGTTCACTTAAGCGGATCCCCCCTCACCCCAACCCTCTCCCGCCCAGGGGGAGAGGGGGACTTGGCGGATGCGCCACGTTAAGTGAACTGTGTTGGGGCTAAAGCAGGAATCAGACCTCACGCAAGTCGAAGCTAGACATGTAAGGCAAAATCCTCCAAACAGAAAGGAGTTAGTGGATGAGATTGAGTATTCCACTGGTTGTATTGATCCTGATTGCGGTCGCCGCGACGGCTGCGCCCCCGCCGACGGTCAGCATCCGCTATGACGCAAAGGCGCCGACTCTGGAGTTCGCGTGCTCGGAACTCAAGGCGGCGCTGAGCAAGGCGAAGATGCGGCCCGTCGTTTCGACACTGGATCAGAAGGCGCCGAAAAGCAGCGGATGGACGATTATCGTCGGTCCGCGGAACCGGATGAAAGCGATTGACCCGGCGCTTGGTAGGCTGAAGCTGGAGGCGGAAGGCTTTGCCATCCGTCCGATCATCGCCAAGAAGCTTATCTACATAGTCGGCGCGGACGCGCGCGGCGCTATGTACGGGGCGTTGGACGTTGCGGAACACGTCGAGCTCGGCGGTTGGCTGAACCAGGTCAAGCCGAAGATCGAGAAGCCTTCGATGCCGATGCGCGCGCTGAAGATCAATCTTCCGAACTGGGACTCATTGGAGATAGAGCCGGCGTGGAAAGATGACTGGGACTGGGTCATGAAACCGGACTACTGGCGCGGGTATTTCCGAATGATGGCCAGAAACCGGTACAACGTCTGCAGCATTTGGCACGGCCATCCTTACGCATGGATGGCGCGCATCCCCAAGTATCCTGAGGCGACGATGCTCAGTGACGCGGAAATGGACCGCTTCCAGAAGGGATTTGCGTTCATTTTCTCCGAGGCCGCCAGGCACGGTGTCGACACCTATATGATCACCTGGAATATTCATTATCCGCCCAAGTTTGCCAAAGCGCACAATCTCGAGCCCGCCGGACAGGACGCGCCGGTGGTGCGCGATTACATGCGCGAAGCGATAAAGGCCGTGCTTCGACAGTATCCCGGACTGACCGGCATAGGCACTTGTCCGGGAGAGAACATGCACGGGACGGCCGCCGAAAACGAAGCATGGCTGATGGACACGTACGTGCCCGCGCTGCTTGAGGTCCGCGGCCCGGACCGGTTCATCCACCGATATTGGGGTTCGGAGCCAAAGCCTATGCAGGAGGTTTTCGCCGCTCACTACCCCGGCAAGACATATCTGGACCTTAAGTACAATGGGGAGTCGATGTATTCGAGCCCGGCGCCGCACTTTGTTGACCCCGTGTGGCTCAATCAGAAGCCGCGCGATTACGAGATTCTGTGGCACTTGCGGAACGACGACCTCTACGTATATCGCTGGGGGGACTCCAGCTTCGCGCGCGAAACGCTGAAGCACTGCATCGGGCCGGGAATAGCCGGTTACGTGACCGGCTCCGAGTATGACCGCGTTGGCCCGGACAGGCTGTACACGGATTACGGCAAGCAATTCCAGACCTGGGCGATGGACTTCGAGAAGCACTGGTACCGGTTCATGCTCTGGGGCAGACTGAGCTACAACATCGACTTGCCTGATTCGCAATTCCGCCGGACATTCGAGGCGCGGTTCGGCCCGCGGTACGGACCCAGGCTGTACGAGGCGGCGACGACTTCGAGCAAGGTACTGCCGCTGGTCGAGCGTTTCCATTGGAACTATATGAACTTCGACTGGGCCGGCGAGTCTTGTATGAACCCGAACCATTGGATCAACACGGCGCGCGATGGAAAGGGGAGAAACCCCAACTACCGCGACGCGGCGGAGCATCCCACCAACTTCAACGACATCCGCGAGTGGATATTCAACTGGACCATCGACGACGATGATTACATTGGGATTCCCGAGTACGTCGGCAACCTGATGGCCGGGGTGAAGAAGGGTCCGGGTGAAGAGAAGAAGGAAAGCCCCGAGGATGTTGCCAAAGCCCTGGACGGCTATGCGGCGCAGGTCGAGTCGGCCTTGAAGGAATTGGTCCCAAAGGAGACGATGCCGAACTACAAGGAGGCGGTAAGCTGGACGTGGGACCTGCGGCTTGTGGCCCTATTGAGCCGCTATTATGCGGAGAAGACGCGCGGCGGCACGGACCTGCTCTACTACTGGTGCACCGGGGACAAGGCGGCTCAGCAGAGGTCCATCGCGGCGATGAAGAAGTGCAAGGACTACTGGCTGAAGATCGTGGAGTTGGGCGATAAAGTCTACGTGTTCCCTGACGTGAGCATATTCCCGCAGATGAGATGGTCCAGCTACCTCAAGGCCGTGGACCAGGACATCGCCTTCTGCGAAGGCCCGCCGGCGTTCAGGTTCAGAACGAGCGAACGGTCAGTGATGATACCGGGGGTCAACAACGCAGCCGATATCGCGCAGTTCGAGAAACAGATCGAAAACCGGACGCAACTGACCGATTCCCGAACGGTCAAGATCACGGAGGTCGACGCCGACGGCACGGGGGCGTTCGAGTTCTGGCTGAACACCATGACGAACCGCAAGGCCGGCTTTGTCAACTTCCGGACCGCGGTCGGGAGCGATCAGTCGAAGATTGGCTACTTTACGTATCCCCTCTCGCCGACGAACAAACGCTGGTGCGTTCTCTACAACGATTTCGGCAGGGTGGACAAGGTTTGGTACGCGGGCAAGGCGATCTTCGATCTGACGAGGCAGAGCGCGGATGAGCTTCGCAAGGGACTCGTGTTCCTCCGCGAAGCCGACGGCGGGTCGCTGGTGATCAGGTGCGACCGCGCCGAAGGACAGCCGTGGGGATGCTCGCTTCACCAGGAGTACCGGGACACGTTTACGGTGGTCTCCGAAGCCGAGGGTCCTGACGCCGTAAACGTTACGATCAAGAACAATTTCCCGCAGGCTGAGATGAGAGACGTCAAGGTGACGGCAATCCCGTGGTCGGAGGGCTGGCAGGTTACGCCGGCCGAGGTTACGGTGAACGTCAAAGAGGAAAGCCGGACGAAGTTTGCGCTGCGCAAGACCGGCGCCTCCGATTGGACGGGGGTTACCGTTCAGGTCGCTTACGGAAACGAGCAGCATTCGGCGTCCGACTTCACGCCTCTTGCGGGGCTGAACACTTTTCCGACCCGCCAGGACGGGGACGGATATTGGCGGGCCGAGCTGGTAGAAGGCAAATGGGCCATGATCAGCCAGCCTGAGGCGCGCAGCGCGTTTATCTACTACGATGTCAGGGATTCGTTCCTCAGCGGTATCGACAAGGACGTGACCCTCTCCATAGAGTACTATGATTCCGGCGTGGCTTCGGAGATCAACATCGACTACGATTCCCATCTCGACGGCCCCGGTGACGGCGCGTTTCATCGCGTCGCGATGAAGACCAGCGGGCAAAAGGGCTGGCAGACTCAGACGATTGCGCTGCCTCGCGCGAAGTTCAAGAACCGCGAGCAGGGCATGGCCGATTTCAGGCTGTCAGGTTCCGATCAGGGGACCATCCGCGTGGGTCGGGTGGAGGTCCTGAACCGGTAGGCAGGCGAAAATGCCATGGACTGGACCACGGATAGTCCATGTATAGCCGCGGTTCAGTCCATTAAGAGTGAACGGTGAACAGTGAACGGCGGTCCGGATATGTGGAAGTCTGCTTAACGAGGAAAAAAGGAAAGATAGGAAAGTGGGAAAGGACCAGGGAAACGGAAGGATGGCCGCGAGCATTCGCCGACGACCTCCGGTCCAGCAGGCATCGGATAAAGTCGAGGTAACGCCTTGACCTCCCCCTAACCCCCTCCTAAGAGGAGGGGGGACTCCCTCTCCTTTTAGGAGAGGGCTGGGGTGAGGTTGGTTTGTGATCGGGGGTTTATCCGGCGCCTGCCAGGTCCGACAGCCCTTTCCAGCTTTCTCTCATTTCTTCTTTTCCTCGTGAGAAAGCCTCCGCCGCGGAGGAGTTCAGTTTCGCGGGAATGTCATTCCGACCGAAGTGGAGGAATCTGCTTTTTCCGGTTGCGTTACGCTGAAAAGCAGATTTCTCGACTCCGCTAGCGCTCCGCTCCTAAGGAAGCGCCCCGTTTCGGGATTTCCGGGTTGGGATGCGAGGTTGTGCTGTAACCGCGGGAGTGTGAAGCCCAACCCTCAAATCCCGAAACACCGGGCACGTTCGTTTCCGAAATAA
>JAUSGG010000196.1 GCA_030649165.1 Armatimonadota bacterium | reverse complement strand
GCGAAAGTCGAGTATCCCGACAAAATAAATCAATAAACCAGCGCTTTTACCAGTTGACAGTAGACCGCTCGCCGGGTTAACATTGGCGATATACTTAAGTCCAGCTTAAGGACTTGTGAACACCTACGCCAGACGCTTAAGCGGAAGGAACGAGCATGTATTGGCTAAGGGGATCGATGCTTCGTCTGACGCCGCTTCGCTTCTAGTGGAACGGGAGATATTCAAGGGAGGGTTTAGAATGTGTAAGGTATTTGGGTTAGTTCTTGTATTTGCGGCTCTGCTCGCGGTGTGCGGCGGAACCGCGGCCTCGGCCGGAGACATCATGCTTTTTGTGTCTGACCGGGCCGCCACCGGGAATTTCGACATCTATGCGATAGACGTGGACACGAAGGTAGTCACCAGGGTGACCACGCATCCGGCCATAGACAACCATCCCGACCTTTATGTTGCGCTGGATGGGTCGAAGAAGATAGTCTTCAGCTCCACGCGCAAGAAGGCCAAGGCCAGCGATCCGGATCCAGAGACAAATCCCGAAGGCGATTTCGAAATATTCGTCGCAACCTGGGACGGGGTGAACCCCATTGACGACGAGGGACCCGGCGGAAGCGTGACTCAGCTCACATCCAACGGCGTGACCGACCCCGGCTTTCCGCACGTCATCCCGGACAGACACCCCCACTTCTCTCCCGACGGAACCAGGGTGGTCTACAGCTCCAAGTACGAGTGCGTGAGGACCGACGAAGAGATAACAGTCGCAAGCGGGTGCAGTATTCCAATCGTGGTGTTAATCGCGAACCCCTGTGGCGCCAGCTGCGAAGGCCTGAGGGTGATGAAAACGATCGATGAGAACGGCGACCACGTCGGCGACAATCTCATAAGCATTACCAGCGACGACCTCACGAACGCCAATCCCACCGTCTGGCCCCAGAGGGCGGACAACGAGGCGCGCTTCATGGGCCATCCCTCATTCTCGCCGGACGGGACCAAGATCGTCTTCTCCGGAGCCGTAGACGGTAAGGGATATGCCTGGGAAGTCTACGTGGCGGACTGGAACGGCTCGGCCGTAACTGGTTTGAGAAGAGTAACGCTGGGTTCGACTTACCCGTCCAACGCTAACCCTATCAAAATGAGCGGAGGGGCGGAGTTCAGCTTCGACGGGTCCCAGATCTTCTTCACTTCCACCCGAAACGCACTGGGGAACTCCCAGGTCTTCAAAGTCTCCGCCGATGCGACCGACGTGCCCGTCTCGCCCGACATCAGGCTGACCTACGGCAGCGACGAAGCGAACGACTACGTTCCCGAGCAAATGGCGGGCAAGATTATCGTCACGTCCGACAGAGACAAGTACCTCGGCGGAAACGCCTGCCCTCCGCGGCCGCCCGATTTCAGCGTGAGCGGACTCACCTACGGCGAACATACTCTCACAATCCAGGCCACCGCCTCCAAGAACGCGTTGTCCGTGGGTTTCAAGGTTCACGTCGATATGCTGATCGAAAAGCCAAGCGACATGAAGATACATGAGTGGTCCGGCTCCTACACCGGAACCTGGTCCACCCGTTTATCGAGCAGCGCCGATGGTGGGATGTACATGTACGCGGACGGCGAGTCCGCGGAACAGGCCACATTCTCCTTCTTCGGCCCCGGCGTGGACGTCTACCTGGGGAAGACTCTCGAGTCCGGCCAGGCGACGATCGTTATAGACGGCGGACTCCCAGAGACAGTCGATCTTTACACGCCGTTGTTTTCCACATCCGACGACCTTGACCTGGTCATCATGGACGCCAACGGGGCGAATCCCGTGAACCTGACGGACTACGAGATGGCGGACGAAATGCTGTTGATCGGAGACGAAGTGTCCTGGTTCTGCGGGATCAAGCCGAACCTCAGCGACTGCACGTATTATCCGAAGGTCTTCACGATCAAGTCGCTGCGCTATATGGAGGAGTCGGACACGCTGCTCCCGCTTAACTTCCCGAAGCACTGCCTGTATCCGAAGTACTACGCGGCCCTCGACACTTACATGTCTTCCCAGAACCAGCTCAGGTGGCAAAACAACGGGTACTGGTGGGACGTCCTGGAGAAGAAACACGATCTGTCTCAGCGATACGACGATGAGCTGGTTGTTCTTCCAACCCCGGCCAGGCTGCACGTCGAGAACCTGGCTCCAAGCCCGCCGCAGTATCTGAGTCCGGCTAACATCGCGACCGGGGTAACGAATCATCCGACCTTCGAGTGGACGGCGTCTACCGATCCTCCCGAGAATGACGTGATGACCTACGACTTGTACCTTGGAAAGACGAGCCTGCCGCTGGTGATCGTCAAGTCGGACACCATGGCTACCAGCGCAAGCGTATCGGGATTGGAGGGCACGACGCAGTATTTCTGGAAGGTCGTGGCGAAGGACGCGAACGGCGGAATGACCGATGGGCCGGTGTGGAGCTTTACTACCGGCGACGTGATCGAAGCCGGCTGCAACCTCTTCAGCACACCCGAGGGAGGCGGAACCCACCAGGACTTGAGCCTTCCGTACGAGTTCTTCGGTCCCGGCTCGGATCCATTCGAGGGCACTATTGTGTTCAAGGGTGAGCCGCTGGAGACGACTCCCGCTGGCGTACTCGGCCCGACGGACACCATCATACGGCGAAACGCTGACATGACCTTCCCTGGATGCAGCGGGGTCGAAACGGTCCCAATCGAGATCGTGGCTCTATCGCTCGTAAGTTGCGATCCCATCGTTGTGAGATACCCGTTAGGACCTGATGAGTTGTGGGATGTCAGTGTGTCTCTGTCGAGCTTACCCCAGTCGACCGGTACGATGACTGTCCGTAAGACTCATTGTAACGGAGGCACGTGGGACTCCGTGCTGCCCGTGCAGGCGAAGCTTACTTTCACACGCGTGAGCGGCCCTCCGGATGTGAGGATTCTCGATCCGGACCCGACCCTCCAAGTCTACGGCTGCTCCTCCAACGACATGTGGTTACTCATGGATACAGGAGGCCCTTGGATCACCCCGCCTCCCGGTTTCGAGTATAACGGTATTCCGCTTATGTGCACGAACTTCCACCCCGGGATCGAAGACCCCAATTGCGGATCATCGTACACTCTCCGCTCCATAGAGATGGTCGCGGCAGGCGCGACGCAGCGCATCATCGCGGCTCTGCAACCGCCGCAATCAGACACGGACAGCGATTTCTATCCGGATGTCACCGACAACTGCCCGACCACGTACAATCCTCTGCAGGAGGACGCGGACGGTGACGGCGTCGGCGACGCTTGCGACAACTGCCCGTCCGCCGCTAACCCATGTCAGGAAGATGCGGACAATGACGGGATCGGCGACCATTGCGATCCCGTGCTTTCGCCCGCCGAGGCAAAGCAGGGGCCGGTGGGAAGGTACGTCATCCTGGATGGCCCCGTCGTCAGCAGTTTCTTCGACATCTTCTTCTATGTGCAGACGGAGAGGCAGCCCGGTCCCCCAAACCTGGGGATCTCGGGGATTCGGATCAACGACTCCGGCCTCTGGCGGCCGCCCGTGCTCAACCTGGGAGATCGAGTAACCGTCAGCGGGACGCTCCGAGTGGAAGACGGCGAGGCGCTTATCGAGGGTTCGATCAACCCGGGTCCTCCCGGCTATCCGCCGAATCCGTGCGTCATGGCGCTCCCCAGCCTGGGCGGGGCTCAGTTCGGCGTCCAACCGGCGGTCGGCCTGGGGGTTGGTCTTAGCAACGTGGGCCTGCTGGCGTCCGTGCAGGGTTGGGTCCGGGAGGTTGACACGGTCAATGAGTTAGCGAGGCTCTCGATTGGGCCTCAAGACCCTGAATCGAACGGCTGGCTGACGATCGACTTCAGCAGGCAACCGGGGCCAATCACCCTGCCGCAGGTGGGCCATTTCATCTCGGCCACCGGAGCGATTTCCGGGAAGGGCGTGCCTGGGGGCGGCTACATAGAGCCGAGGCTTTACGTGGTCAGCTTTGAGGATATGACCCCGTGATAGCGAGTTAATACCAGGGGAATGGGGACTGTCCCGGAACGTAAGCGACCTGGCAATGCCAGGGAGTTCCCTGATAGACAGGAAGCCGTATTTGTGCCATGTTGTGTAATGGATTGCGGCGCAAGGCCGAAACGCGACTGCACAATATTGAACACATCAAACGGCCAATTACTTGAGGGAGAAGGAGTTGTAACCTGGCAACCCCCGTATCGGGTCACCGACAGTCCGGACGTGATCCCCGATATCCCAATGCTCCCCCCAGGCGAGATCGCCGCGTCCGTCTTAGTCGCGGGTGAGATGAGAGGGAGGATTCTAAAATGAGGAAAGTATTTGTTTGCGCGCTGGCGCTTGTGGCGTTTTTAGCGCTCTGCGGCGGCGCGCCGGCCTCGGCGGGAGACACGATGCTCTTTGTGTCCGACCGGGCCGCCACCGGGAATTTCGACATCTATGCGATAGACGTGGACACGAAGGTAGTCACCAGGGTGACCACGCATCCGGCCATAGACAACCATCCCGACCTTTACGTTGCGCCTGGCGGGTCGAAGAAGATAGTTTTCAGCTCCACCCGCAAGGAGGCCAAGGCCGGCGACCCGGAGACGAATCCCGAAGGCGATTTCGAAATATTCGTCGCAACCTGGGACGGGGTGAACCCCATTGACGACGAGGGACCCGGCGGAAGCGTCGTCCAGCTTACCTCGAACGGCCTCTTGGGCGGCTTGAACGAAGTCCCCGACAGGCATCCGCATTTCTCCCACGACGGGACCAAGATCATCCACAGCGCCAAGTACGAGTGCGTAATGACCGAAGAGCGAACGGTCGCGAGCCAGTGCAGCGTACCCGTGACTGTAATTCCCGCCAACCCCTGCGGCCAGAACTGCGAGGGGATTCGGGTCATGGACGCCCAGGACCTGAACGGGGACCACGTGGGCGACAACCAGATCAGCATAACCAGCGCCGTCCTCAGCGCCGCCAACCCGGCCGTGTGGCCGCTCAGAGCTCCTACCGAGGCGCGTTACGTGGGCCATCCGTCCTTCTCGCCTGATGACACCAAGTTCACATTCTCCGGCGCGGTAGACGGCGAGGGGCGAAACTGGGAGGTCTACGTGGCGGATTGGGATGGCGCAACCGTGACGAGTCTGAGGAGGGTCACGCTTGGCTCGACGTACCCATCTAGCCCCAATCCGATCAAGATGACAGGCGGCTCGCACTTCAGCGAGGACGGTTTGGATATCATATTCACTTCGACCCGAAACGCCTTGGGCAACTCACAGCTTTTCAAGGTCCCGGCGGGCTCAGTGAACACGCCGGTTTCGCCGGGGATAAGGCTCGGCTCCGGCAGCGACGAAGCGAACGACTACGTTCCCGAGCAGATGGATAGCGGCAAGATCGTGGTCACGTCCGACAGAAACAAATACGTCGGCGGAAACGCCTGTCCTCCCCGTCCGCCCGATTTCAGCGTGAGCGGACTCACCGACGGCCCGCATACCGTGACTATTGCGGCCACCGGCTCCAAGAATCCGTCGTCCGCGGGTTTCTATATTCACGTGGATATGCTGATCGAAAAGCCAAGCAACGTGAAGATACAGGAGACGTCCGGGGTCTACACCGGAACGTGGACATGGACCCCCGCGAGCAGCGCCGATGGTGGGATGTACTACGAGTCGGATTGGGTGCCCACGGATGAGATATCCTTCTGGTCCTTAGGCACCGGCGTGGACGTCTACCTGGGGAAGACTTTCGAGTCCGGCGAGGCGACGATCGCTATAGACGGCGGCGCTCCGGTGACAGTAGATCTCTATACACCGTTGTTCTCCACTTCGGACGACCTTGACCTGGTCATCATGAACGCGGACGGGTCCAACCCGGTGAACCTGACGGACAACGAGTTCGCCGACGAAATGCAGTTGATCGGAGACGAAGTCTCCTGGTTCTGCGGGATCAAGCCGAACCTCAGCGACTGCACGTATTACCCGAAAGTCTACACCATCAAGTCGCTGCGTTACATGGAAGAATCGGACACGCTGCTTCCGCTTAACTTCCCTAAGCACTGCCTGTATCCGAAGTACTACAACGCCCTCGACACCTACATGTCTTCCAACAACCAGCTCAGGCCGCAAAACCAGTCGTACTGGTTCGAGGTCCTGAGCAAGAAACACGACCTGGGCCAGCTATACGACAAAGAACTGGTTGTCCTTCCAACCCCGGCCCGGCTGCACGTCGAAAACCTGCCTCCAAGTCAGCCCCAGAATCCGAATCCGGCTGACGGGACCACGGGATTGCCCGGGAACGTGTCGCTTTCCTGCGACCCGTCCACCGACCCCGAAGCCGACATTATCACCTACGATGTGTACTTAGGCAAGACCAACCCGCCGCTCGTGATCGTCGAATCGGACAGCACGACTCCCGGCGCAAGCGCGTCGGGACTGGAGGGCATGACCCAGTACTACTGGCAAGTCGTGGTGAAGGACGCGAACGGAGGTATGACGGATGGGCCGGTGTGGAGCTTCACGACCGGCGACATAATCCAGGCCGGCTGCAACCTCTTCAGCACACCGGCGGGAGGCGGAACCTACCGGGACTTCAGCTATGACCCGATCCCGGCCGACTTCTTTGCTCCGGGCTCCATGCCGTTCACGGGCATTATCGTGTTTCAGGGAGAACCGCTGTCAACTACTCCTCCGGGCGTACTCGGCCCGACGGACACGATCATAAGGCGAAACGCTGACATGACCTTCCCTGGATGCAGCGG
Source organism: Armatimonadota bacterium (assembly GCA_030649165.1). Classification (GTDB taxonomy): domain Bacteria; phylum Armatimonadota; class UBA5829; order UBA5829; family JAUSEB01; genus JAUSGG01. The sequence goes on along the minus strand of JAUSGG010000196.1, from coordinate 26,954 downwards.
GGTCGAAACGGTCCCAATCGAGATTGTGGCGCTATCGCTTGTCAGTTGCGATCCCATCATTGTCACATACCCGTCGGGGCCGCCGGAACTCTGGGATGTGCGCGTATCGCTGTCGGACGTAGCCCCGCCGCCCGGTTCGATGACTGTCCGTAAGACTCATTGCAACGGAGGCACGTGGAATTCCGTGCTGCCCGTACAGGCGAAGTTTACTTTCACCCAGGTGAGCGGCCCCCCCGTGGAGAGGATTCTCGAGCCGGACCCGATCCAGTACGCGCAGAGCGGCTACTACTGGCCTATAGGCGTCGATTGGTTCACGGTGCCGCCGGGGTTCGAGCTCAACGGCGTGCCGCTTATGTGCACGAACTTTTACCCCGGGGTCGAGCCCGGTTGCGGATCATCGTACACTCTCCGCTCCACGGAGATGGTCGCGACAGGCGCGGCGCAGCGCATCATCGCGGCGCTGCAACCACCGCAATTGGACAGTGACAACGATTTCTATCCGGATGTCACCGACAACTGCCCGACCATGTACAATCCTTTGCAGGAGGACGCGGACGGTGATGGCGTCGGCGACGCTTGTGACAATTGCCCGTCCACGCCCAATCCCTGCCAGGAGGATTCGGACAATGACAACATTGGCGACCACTGCGACCCCGTGCTTTCACCCGCCGAGGCGAAGCAGGGGCCGGTGGGGAGGTTCGTTATATTGGACGGCCCCGTCGTCAGCAGTTTCTTCGACATATTCTTCTACGTCCAGACGGAGAGGAATCCCGGTCCGATACAAGGTCCGGGGATTTCGGGGATTCGGATCAACGACTCCGGCTTCTGGCGGCCGCCCGTGCTCAACCTGGGAGATCGAGTAAGCGTCAGCGGGACGCTGCGAGTGGAAGACGGCGAGGCGTTTATTGAGGCCGTGAGCACGATAGTCGGTCCTCCGATCCGTCCGCCAAATCCGAACGTGATGGCGATTCCCAATCTGGGCGGGGCTCAATTCGGAGTCCAGCCGGCGGTCGGCCTGGGGATAGGTCTTAGCAACGTGGGCCTGCTGGCGTCCGTGCAGGGCTGGGTCCGCGAGGTTGACACGGTCAATGAGTTAGCGAGGCTCTCGATTGGGCCTCAGGACCCTGAATCGAACGGCTGGCTGACGATCGACTTCAGCAGGCAACCGGGGCCACCACAACTGCCGCAGGTTGGCCATTTCATCTCGGCCACCGGAGCGATTTCCGGGAAGGGCACGCCTGGGGGCGGCGACATACAGCCGTGGATTTACGCGGTCAGCTTTGAGGATATGACCCCGTGATAGCGAGTTAACACGAGGAGAATGGGGACTGGCACGCGGCGGAAGCGGCGTGGACTGTCCCCATTCTCGCCGTTTTCAACTCTTGCGCCGGATAAGGAGGGAAGGGCGTGCGACAGCGGGTGTCTCTGACTCTTGCGGCGCTATTGCTCGTCACTTGCGCGACTGCCTGGGTGAGCCAACCCGCCGCGGCAGGCAAACTGCGCATGTACTTCGACACCGACCGTGACGGACAGTACGACGCCGGCGAGCAGATCTCAAGCGGCCAGTTATGGTATCACTACAAGACCGCCGGTACGCTCCTGTCGGCTAATATCGCCGCTGACGGAACCGTGACCCTGAACAACGTCGCCAAGGACGACAAGCTGTACGCCCGGTTTCTGGTCCGCTCCGAAACCGCCGCGAAAGGCACAAGGAACCTTGCGGGCGCGATGTTCGACCTCTACGCGGACACCGACACAGTGAAGAGCAACGGGGACATGGTGAGGCGCGCTCTCACATCCGGCGAAGCGCAGACGATCAACAGTGGTGGAACCGTCAACGTCTGGACGTCTCACCCGGTGTTCTCATGGAATCTCATGGTTGCCCTGGATTGGAACGCCGACGCCGACTACCGAAGCAAATTGCGAGCGGGCTTTCGCAGCGCTTCCAAGTACCTGTTCGACGTCACCGATGGGCACATGAAATACGGCAAGATCGACATCCGCAACAACATCGGCCACAGCTCGCAGACATACCTGGACGCGGACATCCGGATTAAGAACGACAGCACCTGGCCGCACGCCACGATTGATGGCGTAACGAGCGACAGCGTCAACTACAACCACCATATCTGGCTGCCTAAGAACTTCAACAGCATCAACACATGGACGGGTAACCCGGATGAAGCGAATTACTATCGAACAATCGTCCACGAGTGCGGGCACTATCTGCTCGAGCTGTTCGACGAATACCTGAACGGGAACGGCAACGAGAGCGCTTGGGACGATTACCGGTTCTGGAACCACGACAAAGCGCCGAGCAACTACGGATTGATGGATGACCAGTATAATTCATCGGAGATGTCCTCCAACAACGACTACCTGGGTAACTACGTCGGCAAGTCGGCGGACAAGTGTACGAACGAGATATGGTGGTGGAACGTCCGTTCGGGCGGCGGGCATCGGCCCTGCTGGCAGCACGTCTTCGACCGGTTCGATAACAGAAACGGTACGCAGGGCAACTGGGGCGGCTATGGCGGAAGGCGCATAGCGCTTTTGATGCCGCCGGATGGGGTCTACCAGGGTTACGATTGGTTGAATGGCGAGAAGCGCTCCTCTTCGGACCGCGGCGGCCCGGGTGATATCCCCCGGTATCTCAGCGCTTTTGTGCTCTGGGAATATTGTGAGTTTCCGTCGGGTACGTCCTCGCCGGCGTCACAGGAGCCGCAAGGCGCTCCGGAACCCGCCTCCGGCCTACAGGCGGCCATAATCACGGGAAACGGGCCGCGCCTCATATTGGATGCGGGCATAGCTCCCGCCGGCGTGGAGAATACTCTGACAATGATGGTGGTAGCCGACCGGCCGCTGGTCGGCCCGCCGCAGGTCTTCGTCCGCCCATCGTTCGGCTCGCAAGTCCCCGTCCCCATGACTCCCGCCGGGCCCAATATCTTCCAGGGATCCGTAAACATCGGAAGCGAGCACGACGACGGCGGAGTGGACGTAACGGCTGCTTCCTCCGGCGGGCAAACGCAGCTATCCACGAACTTCTCCGTGCAAAAGACGCGCGCGGACAGGCCGCCGATGCTGTTTAGCCCGGACGCGTGGCAGGAGTCGCTTCTGCCCGCGGGAATCCTCACGCAAAGTGTTCTCGCGGTCACGCTCGACTCCGGCGACGCGCCGATCCTGCCGGTCCCGCCGATGAACCCGGCGATGGAGTTCCTCGCTAACCCGGTTTCGTTCCATTTGCAGAGCGGGGCTTCCGGCGGGTCGAACTATACGATAAACTGGCGAATCAACCCGGACCTCATGCCCGGTCGGGATTCGTCCACGATGACGCTGTGCCGCTTTGAGATTTCGACCAAAGAATGGGTACCCGTTACGGCAGTGGTAAGAGCGGGTTGGCCGAGAGTCTCGGCGGAGGGCTTGGCGGAAGGAATATACACCGTTCTTGCGTTTCCCTCGGCCGATACGACGGCGCCGGGGCCTATCACGAATCTCTCCGCGGTTACGGGGCAATCCGGCAAATCCGTATCCTTGACGTGGACATCGCCCGGAGACGACGGCAACACGGGACAGGCCGCCAGGTACCACGTCTATTTCAACACCGTGCCGATCACCGTGGGAAACCTGACCACATGTTCCGAGTTCGATTTTCTGGATCGACCACTGGCGGCGGGCCAGGTCGAGCAACACGGGCTTGAAATGCCGGACCCCAACACCCTCTACTACTTCGCCATCAAGACCCAGGACGAAGCGGGCAGCCTCGGCGCGCTCTCGAACGTAGACGACGCTACGTCCTACGTTCTGGACACCGACGGAGACGGCCTGTCCGACCAGTGGGAAGAGGCTTACGGCTTCGATCCGAACAATGCCGGAGAGCAGTCGCTCGACCCCGACGATGACGGTCTGACGAACCTCCAGGAGTATCAGACGGGCACGAACCCGACCGACCCCGACACTGACGGGGAGGGGCTTTCCGACGGCCTGGAGGTTTCCGCGTCGACCTCGCCGCTCGACGGCGGCGACCCGATTGTCGCCAATGCATCGTCCGCGAAGGCCTACACGGACGGCCAGAAGCTGGGGCTGCCGCTGCTGGTCACAACAGTGTCCGCTTACTTGACGACTTACGGCCAGGAGCAAAACGGCTCCGCGGGTATCAGACTCGAAGGCATAGCCGCTCCGGTTGGCAAAATGATAGAAGTGATTGGGACGACCGCGACCACCGAAGGTGGAGAGAAATGCCTGTCCGGATGCTACTATCGGGAAAGATGGGACGCCGCGGCGAACCCGGTTGCGATGAGCAACCGGATGGTTGGCGGCGGGCCATTCGGCCTCCAGGAAGGAATTCCGGGGGCATCGGGTTTGAACGACATGGGCCTCCTGGTTACTTCGTGCGGTAGATTCTTCTACTTGAGCGAATTTGCCTTCGAGATAGATGATGGCTCGGGGACACCTGTGAAGTGCTATGTTTACCCCGGCGCGTATGTCAGCGAGGGCTGGCAGTATGTCGCTGTCACGGGCGCCGCGGCGTGCGAAAAAGACATATCCAATAATCTCCGGCGCGTGATCTTTATCCGAAGTCCTTTCGACGTATCGACGTTCTTACTTGGCGAGAACTAGTATACCAGTCGTAACCCAACCCCTGGAATCGGCACAAGGTCTTGAGCTGCGAACTTAGCAGTCACCCCGTTGTTTCGGGATTTGAGGGTTGGGCGGCATACGCATACTATAGCAGACAACTTCCGGTCCCAACCCGGAAATCCCGAAACGGGGCGCTTCCTTAGGAGCGAAGCGAAGAATGACGTGTCTGCGCACTGCCGGCAATACAGGCACATCGTGAATAATCCAGGCTAGTATCAACACAGTTCACTTAACGTGGCGCATCCGCCAAGTCCCCCTCTCCCCCTGGGCGGGAGAGGGTTGGGGTGAGGGGGGATCCGCTTAAGTGAACCGTATTGAGGCTAGTATACCCGTCGTAACCCAACCCCTGGAATCGGCACAAGGTCTTGGGCTGCGAACTTAGCAGGCTTTCACTGGTTGGGCGCGTAAGGCTGAGATGGGCGCAACGCCAACCGTGAACTGTCAACCGATAACCGGGTGCATCCCAGTTACATGGGGAGTCAATCACGAAAGGACGAAAACACCAAAGATTTGGGCGACTGACCTAACCCCAATACAGTTCACTCTAGCCCTGTAGCTTGCTTCAGCATGCTTTCCGGTAGGCAGCGTGACGCTTTAACGTCACGTCTCAAGTGAACGGTATTGGACCTAACCCCAACACAGTTCACTTAACGTGGCGCATCCGCCAAGTCCCCCTCTCCCCCTGGGCGGGAGAGGGTTGGGGTGAGGGGGTATCCGCTTAAGTGAACCGTATTGGACCTAACCCGGATTATTCCTGAACAACGTCCCGGAGCCCGTCATTCTGAGCAACCGACTCCGATGTATCGGGGTTGTTTCGGAAACGAGCCAGCCGATCCTTCGGTAGCAGAGCGGCAGCGACGTTGCCAAAGGACGCACAAGTACGACCGTTACCAGCGCCCAGTGTCCTTAGGAGTGAAGCGAAGAATCTACGCAGTCTTCACTTCTTGCCAGACGTTGCGCCATTGGACCGGACGGTCGGCGTCTTCGGTAAGTGGTTGGATCCTTCGCCGGCGCTCAGCCCGCCATCGGTAGTGGAGTGGGCCTTAACACTACCAGCCAGAGGAGGTTCTGGATCTGGACTTCAGTCACACGCCCGGGCCGATCACCATGCCGCAGGTGGGTCATTTCATCTCGGCCACCGGAGCGATTTCCGGAAAGGGCACGCCTGGGGGCGGCGATATAGAGCCGAGGATTCATGTTGTCAGCTTTGAGGACCTGCTGGCGCCCTAGTGTGTCGCCTGAGGTGATTTCTCTTGCGGCGTAACCGATAACAAAGTGAGCGGGCAGACCACGGCCCTGCCCGCCACTCGGTTTTTTCGTTTCGTCATACGATTCAGGGAGGGTGCAACATATGCCAAAGGTACACGCGGTTACCAATGGCGCGCTCAGCATCCTGGCGCTTGCGTTCTGCCTGCTTGCCGGGTGCGCGCCGGCGTTCGCCGGCTACGAGGACGCCTACAATTACTGGTACCAACCCAGGGCATTCCCGAACGCCGAGATAGACTGGAACGCCTACACCACCGCGGCTGAGTATCGGGACCAGATGCCGCCCGCATTGATGGGACAGGGGCAGGGCCAATCCCCCGGCCCCCAATCGGGACGGTCGTCATCCATTGGGCCGTTGTCGCTGTTCGGAGGTTGGTCTTTCGTGGGCCCGCGGAACCTGCCCGTGCCGTATCAGAAGTACTTCGGAGTGGGATCCGTCAATGGACGGGTGAATGCCGTCCTCTACGATTCTCAGGATCCGGATACCATGTATATCGGGTCGGCGCGCGGCGGCGTTTGGAAGACCCAGGACGGGGGCATGACGTGGGCTCCGCGCAGCGACAACTGGCCGCTCCTCTCGGTCTCGTCCCTGGCGATGGACCCATCGAACCACCAGATAATCTACGCGGGAACCGGCGACTTTGATGGCGGCTATCTCGGGTACGGCATTATGAAATCCCCGAATGGGGGTATTTCCTGGACCAACTACGGGAGACCGCAGTTCGACGGATTGGCAATCCGCTCCATCCTCGTGGACCCCGATGATCCGAACATCGTAACTATCACAACAGGGCGCGGAAACGGATGGTGGGGACAGATATGGCGCTCGCCCAACAAAGGCGTGGATTGGTTTCCCGTCTCATGCACTGACCCTTTGTGGCCCACGCTTGGGGCATGGAGCGACCTGGCGTACAGCCAGATCGACACCAGCGTTTATCCCGCCGTAAGGTACTACTACGCGGTGGGCCAGTCTCCAGGACCTTTCCGCCAAGTTTGGCGCTCAAGCGACCGCGGGCTGACGTGGACGCCATGTATACTGCCATTCTCCTCGATAGAAAACGGGGTGAACATGAGGGTATCCACGTCTCCGCATTATCCCAGGACAGTGTATATCATGTCGGGCTACGACGAGTATGTGATGAAGAGTACCGATGCGGGAGGCGCTTGGGCCGATATGGCGATGCCGCTCGGCCCGTGGATTCCGACGTCCGGATGCCACGAGAACTTTAAGCAGTGGAGCTACAATGCAAGCCTCGTCTGCTCCAGTTGGGAATACACCGGATATTGGACCGATCAACTCTACGCCGGAACGAGAGACCTTTATTTCGACATCAACGCCAACCTGACCGGGTCGGGAGCGTCGTGGACTTCTCTGGGCCACACGCAGGAAACTGACGCACGGCTCCACTGTGACCAGCACGCCATCTCCATCAGCCCGTTCGATTCCGTGAATGAGGCATTGGTCGGCAATGACGGAGGCGTTTACAAGTATATCGCGCCGTACACTTTCGTATCGCTGAACGCGGGCCTCGGCATCACGCAGTTCTACAGAGCGGACTTCCATCCCACGGACCCCACCGTTATGATCGGCGGCACACAGGACAATGCCACCCCTTACGCTTGGGGAGACCTGGCCAACTGGGGCAACACGGGCGGCGGGGATGGAGGATTCTGCCTTATAGATCCGTCAGACCCACAGATCCAGTTCGCCACGGACCAGGATACGCGCTTATATTCCACGACGAACGCTTGGGCAAGCAAGTCTTCGGCAGTCCTCGGCTTTATGCCCGGAGAGCGGATTCCGTGGCTCGTCGCCATAATCCTGGACCCAAACGACCCCAAGGTCTTATACGCTGGAACCAACTATCTCTGGCGGCGCGACGCAGCCGGGTGGTCAGGGCGCCTGGGAGCGAAACAGCTCTCCTTGACCGGCACGATAACCTGCATTGCCGTGGCGCCCGGCGACCCCGATCGCATCTACACCGGCTCTTGGGACGGCGAAGTGTGGATGTCCAAGAACCGAGGCGAGAACTGGGAGGCGATCCAGACCGGCTCCGGCTTGGGCGGAAGCCTTCCGAGCAGAGCGATTTTCGCCCTGAGCGTGAACCCGAGCAATAAGAATGACTTGCTCGTGGGAGTGTCGGGGACCGGGACCAGCCACCTCTGGCGGTGCGCCGACACCGCGTCAGCTTACCGGTTTTGGGACGATGTGAGTGGCGTGGCGAGTCCCAAGAAGCTGCCGGACGTCTCTTTGAACACGATAGCGCGCGACCCGTGGGACCCGAATAAGACCTGGTACGTCGGGAATGACGTTGGCGTATTCCAAACATCGGACGGCGGGGTGGCGTGGTACAACGCGACCAACCCGCTCGGCTTGCCGAACGTGCAGGTGAACGATCTCAAGGCCGTCGTGGGGCAGAATAACCTGTACGCCGCCACTTTCGGAAGGGGCATGTGGAAGATCGGCCTGGCCGAAACGATTGCACTGATGATTCCACCGGGTCCCGATGACCCACCGGGTGTCGGCGGGGGATCATCCATCAAGGGCGAAGTGAGGCTGCCGAGCCCCGCGCCGTCGGGAGGCGCGTACGTTGCGCTCGCAAGCGACAGTTCGGCGGCCACCGTCGCCCAGGGCGTTACGGTCGCCGAAGGATCGACGTCGGCTCTGTTCGATGTTGCAACAACCCAGGTCCAACAGGACACACCGGTCACGATTGAGGCATCTTACGGCGGGCAAACGGCGCGGGCAACGTTTGTGGTGGCCCTCCCCGCGCCGAGCGCGATCGGGTCGGCCAAGTTCAACAGCAATCCCGGTGATGTGGTCAGTGTTCCGGGGTACGTCTCCGCCGTCTTCGACGATTGCTTCTACGCGCAGGACGCGCTGGGCACGAGCGGAATCCGCGTCACCGGCAGCGGCCAGTACCCGCAAGTCGGCGAAAACGTGTCGGTCAGCGGCTCGCTGGACTATCTGCAACCTGACCTTACGCTTGTCAACAGCAATTGGTCGCCTGTCGGACAACCTCAACAGCCGCGACCGCGCGCTGTTTCCGGCAACAACATCGGCGGCGGCGCGAATCACAGTCTCCAGCAGCCCGTTGAAGGCGGGCAGGGACTTAGCAATACCGGCCTGCTCGTCAGGATGTGCGGCAGGTTCGTCAAAACCAGCGACACCACGTTCACCCTGGACGACGGCAGCGGCCCCGTCAAATGCACCGTCCCCAACGGCATCGTCCTGCAGCCCGGCTGGCAGTACGTTTGCGCCACCGGGATAAGCTCGTGCGAGAACGTCGGCGGCGTGATCCGCCGGCTGATCAGGGTCAGGGAACAAGCGGATATCGTGGCGTTGTGAAAAGCGTCCGGTCAACTGTAGTGGGCGCTCGGCAGGCCAGCCGTCGGTCGAAGGAAAAGAAGATTGGAGAAGGTGAAAAACGGCATTGCAGTCATACGGGCCTGGCCAACGCGGGTTCCTACAACCCTACAACCCTAGAACCCCACAACCCTATAACCCTAAACCGCGGCATCCGTACAATTACCGGTTTTTGGCCCCTAAAAGCCCTTAACCGGGGGTTTGACCTTGACAGTCGGCCACGCCTCTGCCTATCATTCCTATAGACGTAGTCTAGCCATCCGTCGGTCACGGGCAGGTTCCGGCGCGCTGGTTGCCCGGTCGTACGTCAACAACCTCTGCCTGGCTCGGTTGACACCGAAGCAGACATTCTCCCTCAAATGCTTGCGGTACGACGCTGGACGTACGCTAGCTGCGCTGAATCGGTATGCCCGCGGCGGCGCTGAACTCTGCCGCGGCAAGCGCTCGAGGAGGCGAATCTCCGTTATGGAATGCAGGCTGGTCCATAGCCTCTGCACATCTCGCTCGCGTTATCCTTCCACGAGGAGCGAAAGCCATGTCAGCGATGTTCGCGCGCATATCCGTACCCACCGATTCGGCGGCTATTGTGGCACAAAAGTCTTGTCTTCCGTCCCGGCGGACTATCGCAGCTAATATACCGGGCTGTGCCGCGGCGTCGGACGGGCGTCCGGACAGCCTGAAACGCGGTTTTGGAGGAACTGAATGAAACGATATGTGTGTTCAGCGCTGTTGTTGCTGTTAGCAGCCACAGCCGTCTCCGGCCAGGTTCTGGTCCTGGATGAGCCGCTTGCGACCGGCTTCGGCTCCGGCGGGACGACGACCGGCGGATCGTTCACGGGCAGCGCGTACAGGATCGACGCTAAGCAGGACAGCATCTATTGGCATCTACCGCACGTGGTCCGCAACGGGTATGCCGAGATGACCGTGACCGGTATGGATGCACTTCCCGGCGGATGGGCAAAGTACGAGATATTCCACGCTTACAACTCCATCGCGGATACGAGCGGGTACGACAGCCTCGACTATAAGATGTACTTCAGGAAAGAGAATACCGATAAGATCAGGACCTGTCTTGCCATGGGCGGCGTTTTTGATGACACCACAAGCACGATAAACCCCGGCTGGGCCGGTACACACACGCTGAAGTTCCAGTGGGCTTCGACGACGGGCAGCCTCTCGATCTGGACTTACTGGGACGGCAATCTGCAGGAAACCAAGACAATAAGCGCCCCGGGATGGATATGGGACCCTCCAACCATGTCCGTTCGCGTTGGCGCGAGTTCCAGAGGCGGAACCACGGGCGCTATCGTCAGCTCGACGTACAGCAACTTGAAAGTGTATGACAACGATCTGACTCCGGCGGTCGACGACTCAATGGTTGTGAGCGATACGATCCCGTCCGGAATGACCGCCGGGCAGCCGTACGACGTCACCGTGACCATGAGAAACGCGGGAACGGCTACCTGGACCGCCGCCGCGGGCTATAAGCTTGCGGCTATTGACGACTCTGATCCGTTCTGCGCCTTCAACAGGGTGGACCTTGCGGGCGGCGACAGCATAGCCCAGAATCAGCAGAAGGCTTTCAACTTCACGATGACCGCCCCGTCCACTCCAGGCACGTACACAACAGACTGGCAGATGCTGCACGACGGAATGGGCTTGTTCGGTGGTGTTGCTGGCAAGCAGGTTCAGGTTTACTGGCCCGACAGCGCGCAATACCTCTCCGACACGATACCGACGGCCATGACAGCCGGCCTGCAGTACAACGTGTCCGTGACAATGAGAAATACAAGCAACAACACCTGGACTCAGGCAAGCGTCTACAAACTGGGAGCAGTGGACGACAGCGACCCCATGGGACCGGGAAGAGTGGAGCTCGATCCTTCCGACTCCATTGGCAACAGCCAGCAGAAAACCTTCAATTTCTCAATGGTCGCTCCGGGAATTGCCGGAACCTATACGACCGACTGGCGAATGGTGCACGAGGGAGTCGTCTGGTTTGGCGACACGTGCACAAAGCAGGTGGATGTGGACGCGCCGGAGTCCGAGCCCGGCCTCGTGCTTTACGACACGCTGCTGGACGGCAGCCATCTGACCCCCAATGGATCTCAAGGCGGGGCCTACACGGCAAGCGGATGGCAGGTCACGGGAGATTTCGACTACATCTTCTGGCATCTGCCCTATCCGGTGTACAAAGGAGCCGCGGAGTGGTATATCAGCGGTCTTACCGAGAGTACACCGACCTCCAAAGATGAACTCTTCCACATGTATGATTACACGTTCAACAATTCGGACTACGTCTATTCCGGCGGCTACAGGGACAATCCCTACAAACATTTCCTGCGGAAGAACGGGGCGACAGGTGGAAATACCAACGCTTTTGAATGGGAATTCTCCATCAACCAAAACTACTTTGAAATCGATACTGTGGCCCTTACCTGGAATCCCGCGAATAACTATCGTTTCCGTGAAGAGTGGGGACCCGATGGCGACAGCCACACATACATTAGGCTGTACAGGGACGGAGTCCTGGTTGCGAGCCAGCTTCTTATCGGCTCCTACACCCCCCTCGGTCACAGCGTCCGCATTGCGGCGAGTAACAGAGGAGTCGCCGACGAGGCCGCGCCCAACGGCGCCGTCTACAGCTACATGAAGGTCTGGGATATGTCCGAGACTGTTATCCCGGCGGCGCCCGCGGTCATTCAACCGGGCAAAACGCTGACTGTCTCGACGACGACACCGGTTATCAAGTGGAAAGGCGACATTCACAGCCAGTATCAGGTCAGGGTCAGCTCGCAAAACGATCCTAACATCGGCGTCATTTGGGATTCCGGCCCGGTGAGTTCGAGCAGCTTTGAGGTGACATCGGGAGCGCTTCCGAATCAGGCCACGTGCTATCCATTCGTCAGGCTCGGCACGACCCAGGGATGGAGCAATTGGAGCCTGGCCGGCTACTCGTTCGTAGTTGATACCGCTTACGTCCCCGCTCGCCGGGGTCCGGTGAGAGTCGTGAACCACGGCCTCGAGGACGACGGCGGCAAGTTCCTCGCGTTGGGCTTCACTCATATGAAAGCCATGCATCGCTGCAAGTACGACCGGCCCAGATACCTGGCGGATCTATCGGACATGGCCGGCCAGGGGTTCAACTATCAGAGAATTCTCTCCGTGGTTAGCTGGGTGGAACACGATATGGAGATTACACCCATCGATTTCGTGAACGGCATAAATGAGACCGTCAAGGCTTGGCCTGACTACGATCAACAGTTGAGAGACACGATAGACATAGCTTATGACGTCTACGGCATACGCACGGAGATAACCATATTCGCGGCCTCGGACGTTATGCCGAACCAGACCGTTCAGTACGCCCAAATGGACAGAGTCCTGGCGGCGGTCGCCGGCCGTGAGCACAAGGTGATTCTGATCGAAGTCGCCAACGAGTACTACCAGAACGGGCCGGGTGATCTTAACCTGGTTCGCTCGTACGGCGCGTATCTGAACGGCCTCACCAGCGTGCCCGTCTCGCTCAGCGCGCCGGGTGGTTCCGACAATGCCAATGTCTCGGCGATGTACGGCGGCAGCGGCGTCGATATATCCACAGTCCACTACTCGCGCGACACAAGCGACTACGGATGGTATTTCGTGAGACAGGTGTGGGATACGCCATTGCTCTATCCGAGCATTCCGCCTGTCAGCAATAACGAACCCATAGGCCCCGGATCGTCCGTGGCGGAAGAGAACGATCCCACCAGGCTCTGCTCTCAAGCGGCCTTCGGCTATATTGCAGACATACCGATGTATGTGTACCACTGCAAAGCAGGCATTCAGGGATACGATCGATACACCGGCGCGGAGTTGTGGTTCCGCAACTCGAACGGATTCACCGCTTATTCGAAGATGATAAAGCTCATGCCCCCCAACGTTCTCGACTGGACGAGAAACGACGGGATAGAGTCCGCCGCTCCGTTTACCGTTTTTCTTAACGGCACACCCAACGTGTACGGACCCGGCTCGGGCTCCGGAACCGGATGCTACAGAAACATCGGCGCGATCAACTCGTCAGACCCGGACGAGTGGGTTTGCTATCCTATGGGAGTGCAAACGGGAGGCGTTGTGCTGCAGGCCCGCAGACCGCTGACTTTCAACGTCTATAACGTGCTGACCGGCGCTCTGCTCGCGGGATATCCTGTTTCGAAAAATACCGGGGAGAACATCACTCTTCCAGGTACGGCGACGGCTTACCTGATCAAATCGGTCAACAGCGACATATACCCGCCAGGTCCTGTGACGAATTTCACCGCTACGCCCAACGGAACGACCAACAACCTCAGTTGGACCAACCCGACCGATCTCGATTTCGCCGGAACGATGGTCAGGTTCAGGACCGACTCATATCCCAGCGGACCCACGGACGGAACGCTGGTCTGCAACAGGACCGCTCTGCCGGGATCGAACGACAGCTTCGCCCACAATGGCGTTAACCCCAGCCTGTGCTACTACTACGCGGCGTACGCCTACGACGAAGTTCCCGGCTACTCTATGGCCGCGCTGGCCTCGACCTGCGCGGTGAGCCAGGTCTGGCTCAACGAGATATTCGATAATTACAGCGACGGCAATCTGGGAGGCCAGGGCGGATGGGTTACGATGGGAGCTTCAAGCGCTCAAGTGCAATCCGCCTTCGCCAAGGGAGGGACAGGCAAGGCTAGCTTGCTCGATCCTGTCCCGACCGGCCAGTCCGTGGGCGTACAGATACAGTTCACTGACAAGTCGAGCGGCTATTACTACATGAGTTTCGACTTGGCTCAGGAGTACAGCGGAACCGCGGGTCAGTTGGGGGCTTATGTCAGCATATATGGGTCGAGTTCCTCCACCCCGATAGCGACCCTGCAAATCCAGAAGAGCCGGCTGTTCGTGGAGTACGGCTCGGGCACCCTCGCTACCATCAGCACGACTATTGGGAATCTCAACTGGTACAATATGAAGATAGGGTTCAACGTAGACACGAGAAAGATGGACCTGTGGCTTGACGGGTCCGGCAAAGGAACTAACTACGCCTGGAAGGGGACCGGGACCAACATCTCCAGAATATTGTTCTGGAGCGACAGGAACATGTCTCTCAGCCCTCAGAAGACCTATATCGACAACGTGAAGCTGGAGCCGAAGCTCACAGTCTCGAGCGTCACCGATGACGGCTCCTGGAGCCCGAGCCTCGATAAGCTCCACTTCAGCATCACGCCCGTGGCCGAGGCTCTCCAATACCAGTACGCGATAGGGACGACCTCGGGCGGGACTCAGGTGAGAGGCTGGACGGACTGCGGCGCTTCGACCGACTACACGGCATCCGGCCTGGCTCTCACTCAGTCCACCGCCAACTACTATATAGGCGCGAGGGCTTCCATGTACGGGAACTGGGGACCGGCGGCCAATACCAACGGCATCAAGGTCGCTCCCGGCCTCGCCTCGATACAGGCTGCAAAGGCCCTTCCCGATGGCGCGCCGACGGATGTCAAAGCGCTCAGAGGCAAGATCGTCACGGGAGTCTTCCCCGGCAGCTTCTACATCCAGGAGCCGGGCAGCTTGTGCGGCTTAGAGATAGTCTCTTCGGCTTCGGTTGCTCCCGGTAACGAAGTTGACGTCTGCGGAGTCATGAGCGGCTCAGGAGCTGAAAGGTATCTCGATACCACAGGCTCCGGAATCATCAAAACGACTCCGGGTCCCGGCCTTCCTAACACGGTCATTCTACCCAACGCCTCCATCGGTGGAGCTGCGCTGAACTCCAACACTCTCGGAGTCGTGGGAGGAATCGGACCCAACAACGTAGGCTTGTATGCGACGGCTTACGGCGCGGTGACGCAGCGACAGACCATCGATCCGAAGTACTTCTACATCGACGACGGCTCCGGTCTGATAGACGGGACTACGACCGGTGGAGCGGAGAACGTCGGAATTAGGGTCATAGCCGATCCGGCGTCCTATCCGGAAGGCTGCTATGTCGCCGTCGAAGGTATCAGTTCCTGCTTCGACTCGGGTGGTCTCAGACCGCTGATATTGCCCATGAATATACTGCTCCTGCAACCGTAACGCAGGCATCGACTAACCCGGATAATCATCCTCGCCCACGTCTGGTCCGGCGGTTAACCGCCGGACCAGACGCACATTTGGCCACGATTCCCCCTCACCTTCAGTGGCGGGTTAGGGTCCGAACAGAACGAATCGAGTGAATCGAGCGCAACTCCCTCTCCCTGGAAGGGAGAGGGTTGGGGTGAGGGTTGAACCGATCTTGTTCCGATCCTTCGGTAGCATAGCGCCGGCGACGCTGCCGAAGAACGCGCAAGCGCCGCGCCGCCCGATGGCCCCGGTCATCCATGACCGGGGCCCGCTTCGGAAAGAAACCACCCGTTGTTTCGGGATTTGAGGGTTGGGCGGCATACGCATGCTGTAGCGGACAACTTCGGGTCCCAACCCGGAAATCCCGAAACGGGGCGCTTCCTTTGGAGCGCCGGCGAAGAATCCGCTTTCCGATCCTTCGGTAGCAGAGCGCCGGCGACGCTGCCGAAGGAGGCGACCACCTCGGCGCCTCGATCGGGCCTTCGATCGGGCGCGATATCTCATCGCGCCCGGAACAGAACACCGGAATCCCCAATTCCTTTGGCTCCGGCCGGCCGAATCATTGCCGGGCCATATAACCTCACAGGCGGTCATGCGAACATACGTGCCGGCCACAGGTTTTGCGCCTCACAAGCCGGGGTACAAAAATAGAGTAGCAGCCGGGATACGTTCCGGGGAAGGTTTATCATGAAACTCAGCGGGCCGGACGACTGTGTTGACAGCGTCGAACTGAAGATACCGTGCAAGCCGGAATACGTAAGAACGGTCAGGTCGGTTGTTAAGGAGTTGGCCGAAGAGCTGGCTTTGCCTGTGGAGTCCGTTGACGCTGTCCAGATAGCCGTTTCCGAGGCCGTAGCCAACATCATACGCCACGCCTACGGTCCGGGCAAGAGTCCCCAGCCCGTCTTCCTGCGATGCTGCCGCGGCCCGGGTCGGCTTACAATCGAGATAATAGACCGTGGCATCGGTTTCTCTGTTCCGAAAACCGATCAGCCTCCGGACCTCTCGCGAGAGGGCGGGTTGGGGATCGTATTGATCCGGGCCCTGATGGATCGGGTGGATTACTGGTCCCGGCCCAACGTCGGCACCCGCATCCGCATGATGAAGATGGCTCCGAATGCGCCTCCTGCGGCCACGGCTGCCAAACCATCGAGAAGAAAATCCGCCGGGCAGGCTGCGTCGCCCCTGGCCTCCTGAACCACAGCGCCTTACAACCCTACAACCCTACAACCCTACAACCCTCGCACACCAGCCGAAGCGTCTGCCTTGTCGATTCCGTCACCTTTGCCGCGTCCGACAGCGCCATTCCGGCGACCCAGATGATCTTCTCCCGGTCGGCCACGACAGGGACGAAACCTCTCTGCCGCCGCGGGACCTTCGCGTCGGTGAAGACATCCTGCAGTTTTTTCTCCTCACTCATCCCAAGAGGCCGGATTCGGTCCCCGGGCCGCCAGTTGCGGAGGACCAGCTTCCCTTTTACCGCGTCCCGATCGATTACCACATCGAGACTTCCCAATGGTCGCCGGTAATCCGCGGGCGGCGACAGAAGCTCTGTTGTGATGACGACCCCCAATTCCGTCGAGGCTGCTCTGCCGGGGACCGGCAGCTCGACCTCTACAGCCGGGACCTCCGGCTCGGGCTCGATGCGGTAGACGCGCAGCTTAGCGCCTTCCCGCCGAGCGTATACGACGCCGGAAGGCAGAGTCAGGGTGAAATCGCCGCCCGCGTCGAGGCGGCGCAGAATCCGTTCGACCTGCTCGAAACTCAGATCGCGAAGGTCGCCTTTGACGCGCTCTATCGCCATTCGCGCGCACCGCCGCCCCAGGGCCGCATGGGCGCGGAGAAGATGGCCGATGTCCAGGACCACTTCCAGCGGCCCGGTCTGGATTGCAGCTTCGTCGAACAACTCCGACGCGAGCGCCGAGAGCAGGCCGGATTCCTCGCGCAGTATCTCCGCCGAGCTGGCCAAAACGGATTTGACACGCGGGTTGTAGTGAGACTCCAGAAGCGGAATCAGCTCGAGCCGTACCCTGTTTCGCCTGTATTCGATACGCAGGTTGGTTGAGTCTGTTCGATACTTGAGGTCGTGCGCGGCACAGTATTCAAGGACTTCGAGCCGCGAGATATGCAGAAGAGGGCGCACGTACTTGCCGCGTACCGGCGGGATTCCCGACAAGCCGTCCGGCCCCGCCCCGCGGATGAGGTTAAGGAGCACGGTCTCGGCCTGGTCGTCAAGCGTATGGGCCGTCGCTACGCGCCCAGCGCCGACCGCTTCGGCTGTTCTGTCGAAGAACTCGTATCGGGCTTTCCGGGCCGCCTCCTCGGTCGACAACCTCCACGCCTTTTTGAGAGCCGGCACGTCGACCTTCTCGACAATGAGCGGCAGGCCGAACTCGTCAGCGAAGCTCGCGACGAACTCAGCGTCCCGGTCTGCCTGCCTGCCTCGGATACCGTGATTGAGGTGCGCCACGTGGAGCGACAGGGCAAGGCTTTCCTTCAAAGTCCAAAGCGCGTGGAGGAGCGCAACGGAGTCCGCCCCGCCGGACACCGCGACGATAACCGTCTCCCCCGGCGAGAACATACAATGCTTGCGAACAGTCTCCAGCAGCTTTTGCGTAAACATCAGCGTATGAGTGGTTCGTGGTTGGTGGTTGGCGGTTAGTGTCGGATCGGAAGGACCCCACCCCAACCCTCCCCTAGAAGGAGAGGGAGTCCCCCCTCCTCTTAGGACGGGGTTAGGGGGAGGTCAAGGCGGTACCTCGAGAGTTTATCCGGCGGCTGCCACCAACCATCAACCACCAACAATCAACCCAACAGCAACTCAATCAGCCTATGCCCTTCCTCCACCCGCAGCTTCGCTTCGTCTAAAGCCCGCTCATCGTAAGGAAGCGAATTGGCTGTCTCCTGCGCCGACGAATACAGCACGAAGGGAACGGGCGAATCCGAATGCGAGCGAGTCTTGACCGGCGTCGGGTGGTCCGGCAGCGCAAGAAGCCTGAATTCGCCTATGTCCTTCATCCCCTCAACGATCGTGCCGATAACCTTCTCGTCGATCTGCTCGATCGCTTCGATCTTGGCGTCCAGATCTCCCTCGTGCGCGGCCTCATCGGGCGCCTCGATGTGCACCCACACGAAATCCTGCTGCCTGAGCGCTCCCACGGCGTACTGTCCCTTACCCAGGTAATTCGTGTCCGTGTAGCCGGTCGCTCCCGGCACGTCATACAGCTTCAGACCCACCATGCGCCCGATTCCGCGGATAAGGTCCACCGCCGCCACAACCGAACCCGTCATCCCGCGCAGGTTGAAGAACGGCGGAATATCCGGCTGGACCCCCTGGCCCCAAAACCAGACCATATTCGCCGGATGATGTCCCTCGTCCACGCGCCTCCGGTTGATCGGATGCCCGTCCAGTATCTCATAGGAGTCGTATATCATCGACCTCAGCTTGTCCTCGCCGTCGCCCATCGGTAGATGCTCCCGGAACGGCTCTCCCACGATCCTGTACGGCGCGGCGCACTCTACGTCGGCCGACCCATCCCGCCAAACGGTAATATGCCGGTAGCTCACGCCCGGGTAGAACTTGATTCGACTCGTCCCGAGCTTCTCGTCCAGAAGCTCGATCAGGACTCGCGCTTCCTCGGTGGACACGTGTCCCGCGCTGCTCTCGGTTATCGCCGCGCCGTCCGTGGAAACGAGATTGCACCGAAAAGCCACGTCGCGCGTCTCCAGCGGAATCTCCAGGCTCGCCGCTTCCAGAGGCCCCCGCCCGGTGTAGTACTTTCGAGGGTCGTAACCCAGGATCGAGAGGTTGGTCACGTCGCTCCCAGGCGACATCCCCGGCGGCGTGGTCGTCACTATCCCGACCTGCCCCCTGGCCGCAAGCCGGTCCAGATTCGGCTTGCGGGCCACCATCATCGGTGTTTTCCCGTCCAGTTCCGGCAGAAACTCATCCGCCATCCCATCAAGCACGGCTAATATATACTTCATCTTCCCTGTACTCTACCCAATCGACTCAATGAGCGGTTCCCACCGCCGATTCAGAATACAGGAAAACCCCACTCCGGCGCAAGGGTAAGAGTTCAGGAATGGTGAGCGCCTGCCGGGCAACGTCATTCCGAGGAACGAGGAATTTGCTTTTTCCGGCTACTTTACAGAAGCAGATTTCTCGACTCCGCCGGCGCTCCGCTCGAAATGACATTCAGCGCCATGTACTTCCTATTCCTGAACTGTTACGCGCAAGGGGCGGGTTCTTTGTAACCGCCGATGAACGCGGATAAACGCAGATAAACTCAGATGGATGGACTGGATATCGATTCTTCGGCAGCAGAGCGGCAGCGACGCTGGCGAAGGGGGCAAGCGGAAATCCCGAAACCGCGACGCTTTGTTAGGAGCAACCGATGTCCACCGTCCACTGTTCACCGTTCACCGATCACCGTTCCCCCTTCGCCGCCCGCTTCCCATCTACCAGATTCCCGTCCGAGTCCGGCTTATACGAAGCCCTCTTGGCGGGCACGGTGAACTTGTTGTCGTAGATCACCGCGTTCCCGCACGGCTCCAGGATGTCCGCGCCGATAAACGCGTTCTGAAACTCGTTGTGATGGATAATCGCCCCCTGGCGCGGTTCGCCGCGGATGGCGATGTATATCCGCGGACGGCAGCTCACGAACGTATTGTAGGCTATGACGATCGAATCCCCGGCTATGTGCGGGACCACCTCACCCGGAGCCCTGCTGTTGTGGTTGCCGTGCATATCGAAAGCGTGGCTGGTGAACGGCTCGTTCGCTATCGAAAAGTTGTAGCAGGCCCTGTAAGACGAACCCGGCCGCCCGCTTCCGGCGATATCGTGCCGGTTTTCGGCGAAAATATTCGCCTCGATCGCAACGTAGCATTCGTGCACGTACACGCCGTACCCGTTTCCCGCCCGGCGGTTGTGGTGGATGTAGCAATGATGGACCCGCCCCGGACCGGCGTCGGAAAACTGGACACCCGCCGCACTCCACCCAAGGATTTCGCAGTTGTCGAACTCGCAGTCCGGGTGATTGACCACAACACCGACCGCGTTGCGCAATTGCTCCTCGCCGGTCGCCCGGATTTGCGTGTCCGGTCCCTGCAGTCGCAGGCCCGTGAACCGCACTCCGGCTCCCCCGGTGGTAAGCATCGGATAGTGGCCGAGATTCGTGGTGAAGATCGTCGGTCCGGCTGCTCGCTTCCGCCCCCGATTGCCGGCAATAGTCACGCCTCCGGGTATGACTACGGCTTCATTCTCTCCCGTCAGGTCAATCCTTGCATTATCGGCGATGTAAACGACATCTCCCGCCTTCGCCGACGCCAGCGCCGCCTTCAACTCGTCGAGGGTCGAGACCACGAACCCGGCGGCGGACCGGTCAACCATCCTCGTGTAACCCTTCCCGCCGCCAATCGGGTCCTTTCCCCTGTAAGCCTCCGCGCCATAGAGCGCCTTTGTCCACGATACCGCCGATGAACCACGTAATCCCCTGTCCTTTGTCGGGCGCGATGAACCACGTAATCCCCTCTCCCTTGTCGGGCGCGACGAACCACGTAATCCCCTCTCCCTTGACGGGAGAGGGTTAGGGTGAGGGTGATCCAATCCTATCCTGCGGGAACGACCTGATGGCTCTTTCTGTCGAACCTCGTCAAAGTCAGTTCCCGCACGACGCCCATCGTCCGACTTCCCCAACGCCACCCTGAACCCGTACTCGTAATACCAGTTCCCCGGGTAGAAGTAATTCCCCCGATACGCGCATCGCGTGTTGTAATCGAAGTAATACCAGCTCCCGCCGCGCATGACCCTGCACTCGCCCCTCGCAGGCCCCCGCGGATCGACCCACCCGCCCCTCGGCTCCGCGGAGTAGTAGTCGGGATCGTACCAGTCCCTGCACCATTCCCACAGGTTTCCCGCCATATCGAGACACCCATAGGCGCTCGCCCCCGACGGGTAGCTGCCGATGGGCGCGGACTGATAACCCTCATACTGCTTGTCATACCAGTTGTTGCACTTCCCAGCGTCCCACTTGTCGCCCCACGGGAAGATTCTGGCGCGCCGTCCGTCCCAGCGGGCCGCCTTCTCCCACTGCGCCTCCGTCGGCAACCGCAGCCCGGCCCAGTTGCAGAACGCCTCAGCTTCATAGTAGCTGACCCCCGTGACCGGATAATCGTCCGTCTGTGTGAACTCAAGCGGCGGGCCCCATACCGATTTCGCCTCCCACATCCCCGGCTGTTTTCTGGACGACTTCCACTCCCAACCTTCCTTCGACCAATAATCGGGATTGGAATACCCGCCCGCTTCGATGAAACGCCTGTACTGCCCCCGCGTCACCTCGTACTTGCCGATCCAGTAGTCCGATAGGTACACCGAATGCCGCGGAAGCTCGTTGGGATAACAATACGGCTCGCGACCGTTGTTGCCCATAAGGAACGCCCCGGCCGGCACGTGAATGAGATGAACGCCTCCCCCGCCGGGCAATTGGAACTCCCTCTCCACCTCAGGCGCCTGTTCCCAACGCGCAAGACATACAACGAGCGCCGTCGCAAGAACCCAGCCAACACGTCTCATAAGCCGTCCTTCCACCTCGAAAATAGCGCCTATCTCGCGGGAACGGCCTCATACAGCCAGCCCATCGCATATTGCCCAAGTCAGTTCCCGCATCATGTATCATGTATCTTGCGGAACGGCCTCGTGCAGCGTGCCCATCACATATTGTCCAAGTCAGTTCCCGCATCACTCCGCAAAAAGGTTTGTATCTTGCGGGAACGGCCTCGTGCAGCCAGCCCATCGCATATTGCCCAAGTCAGTTCCCGGATCACTCCGCAAAAAGGTTTCACCCCTTTGGCTGGCGCGAGGCGCAATGACTGACTCATACCGTCGCCATGCCCAATTGGCCTGCAATCTCAGCCATTGACTCAGCATAGCAGGAACAGCCCAACCCGCGCAACCCGTAACAGTTCAGGAACAGGAATAGGAAGTACGTGGCGCTGAATGTCATTTCGAGCAACCGACCCCGCGGGCGGGGTTATTTCGGAAAGGAACCACCCCGTTGTTTCGGGATTTGAGGGTTGGGCGTCATACGCATGCTATAGCGGACAACTTCGGGTCCCAACCCGGAAATCCCGAAACGGGGCGCTTCCTTAGGAGCGGAGCGCCGGCGCAGTCGAGAAATCTGCTTCTGTAAAGTGGCCGGAAAAAGCAGATTCCTCGTTCCTCGGAATGACGTTGTCCGGCAGGTACTCACCATTCTTGAACTGTTACCGCAACCCATCCGTCCTCCGCCCCTCGACCCCCTCCGACTCCCTCCGCTCCTCCTTGACACCATCCCCCACCGCAACTAACATGATGCCTGTCACGAGGAGACGCGAAATGGCAGAGGAAGTCCGACAGCGAGTCGATTGGCTTCGCCGCGAAATCAACAAACACAACTACCTCTACTACGTGCTCGACCAGCCGGAGATATCCGACGCCGATTTCGATCGCCTCATGCGCGAACTGACGGAGCTTGAAGAGCGGTATCCTGAACTCGTCACGCCCGACTCGCCCACACAGCGGGTCGGCGCCGCGCCGCGGCGCCAGTTTGGGACGCACGAGCACAGGGAGCCGATGCTCAGCCTCTCGAACGCCTTCTCCGACGAAGAGCTTCGCGCGTTCGACGCGCGGGCGCATCGGCTGCTCCAGATACCGGAAGCCGATCCACTGGAGTACGTGACCGAGCCGAAGATCGACGGCCTGGCCGTCTCTCTCACCTACGTGGACGGCCTCTTCACGTTCGGCGCCACTCGCGGAGACGGCTATCGCGGCGAGAACATAACGCAGAATTTGCGGACCATCAAGAGTATTCCGCTGAACCTCAACCATACGTGGGAACACCCCGGCGCGAAGCGCGCGTTTCCCGCACCCCGCTTCATCGAGATACGCGGCGAGGTGTTCCTGGAACACGAAGAGTTCCGCCGCATCAACGAGGAACGGGCCGAAAAGGGCGCGCCGACGTTCGCCAACCCGCGAAACGCCGCCGCCGGGTCGGTGCGACAGCTCGACCCATCCGTCACCGCCCGCCGCAATCTCGATATCTTCACTTACGCCGTCGGCGCTGTCGAGGGAGTCGAGTTCGCCGGCCAATACGAGGTCCTTGAGGCCCTTCGCTACTGGAGGTTCAAGACCAACCCGGAGATTCGTCTGTGCCGGGGGGTCGATCAGGCGTTGGAGTTCTGCGGGGAGTTCGACACAAAACGGCTGTCGCTGCCCTACGATGTGGACGGCGTTGTAGTGAAGGTCAACTCGCGGGAATTGCAGGAAAGGCTCGGCAGCGTCGCCAGAAGCCCCCGCTGGGCGATTGCGTACAAATACGCCCCGACGCAGGCGGTCACGGTGATTCAAAACATCATAGTCCAGGTGGGCCGCACCGGGGCGCTGACTCCGGTCGCCGTTATGGACCCGGTGGAAGTCGGCGGCGTTACGGTCTCCAGGGCCACTCTGCACAACGAGGATGAGATCAGGCGCAAGGACGTGCGCGTCGGCGATACCGTCGTCATCCAGCGCGCGGGCGAAGTGATCCCGGAAGTGGTGGAGGTCCTCAAAGATAAGCGGGACGGCGACGAGATCGAGTTTCGTATGCCCGACAATTGCCCCATCTGCGGAGCGGACATCGAAAAGCCCGAAGGCGAAGCAGTCGCGCGCTGCGTGGGCATCGCCTGTCCCGCCCAGATAGGTGAGCGCATCAGACATTTCGCATCGCGTCTGGCAATGGACATAGAGCACGTCGGGCCCGCCCTGGTCAACCAGCTTATAGAAGCCCATTTGGTCGGCGATCCCGCCGACTTGTACTTTCTGACCCTGGACCAACTCATGACCCTGGAGCGTATGGGTGAGAAATCGGCCCGAAACGTCCTGGCCTCGATAGAGCGCGGCAAGGATACGACGCTGAATAGACTGATATATGCTTTGGGAATCAGGCACGTCGGCGAGCGTACCGCGCAGGTCCTGGCCGAGCATTTCGCCGGTTTGGACCGTCTGCGGAACGCCTCCGTGGAGGAGTTGAGCGCGGTTCCGGACGTTGGCCCGGTAGTCGCCGAGAGCATAGTCAGGTTTTTCCCGCGGGACGAGACGAAGACCGTTCTGGAAAAACTGCGGCGCGCCGGAGTGACGCCCAGAGAGGTGGCGCGGCCTGCCGGGGAGCAGTCGCCGCTTGCCGGCAAGAGGTTCGTCTTCACCGGCGAATTGCGGAATCTTACGCGCGAGGAGGCCGAAGAAAAGGTGCGCCTGCTCGGAGGGTCTGCTTCGTCCAGCGTGAGCAAGAACACCGACTGCGTCGTCGCCGGAGAGCGCGCCGGCTCAAAGCTGGCAAAAGCAAGGGAACTGGGCGTAGCCGTAATATCCGAAGACGACTTCCTGCGGATGATAAAGTGAAGGGAAACCATGCGAACCATAAGTCTTCTCCCCGACTGTTTGGGCAGAAGCGCACGTAATCCCCTCTCCCTTGACGGGAGAGGGTTAGGGTGAGGGTGAGACTTCTCGTATGCTTCAAATCGCCAACTAACAACTAACAACCAACACGTAATCCCCTCTCCCTTGACGGGAGAGGGTTAGGGTGAGGGTGAAACTTCTCGCATGCTTCGAACCAACAACTAACAACCAAAACGTCAATGATAGAGACATCAACACAACCATATCACGTGAAAAAGAGCAGCCGGTCCCGCATCGCGGCCTTGTGGCTTTCCGTCTTGCTCGTCATGACCGCCATCTTCCTCATGTCCTCCGTGCCGGGGGGCAAAAAGCCGGGCGATCCCTTCTCCAACGCCGACAAGGGCGAGCACTTCATCGTATATGGGATACTGGCCTTCACCCTGTATGGGGCCGTCGGTTCCACTGCCGGCGCGCGCACGAGGCTCTTTCACGCTGTCGCGGCGCTCGTCATTGCGGCCCTGTACGCCGTGTCTGACGAAGTTCACCAGGGCCTCGTTCCCGGCAGAAGCAGGTCGCCGGCCGATCTGGTAGCTGATATTATCGGCGCGTCCGTCGTTGTGCTCGTTATGCACGTCACTAATCTCATGGGAGGTCGAAAACTGTGAGCGATGACCAGGGATCCTATCCCTCCAGGTACCCTACCTGGAGGGAGCACGTGGTCGGGTTGGAGGGAACACGTGCTCGGATTCATGCGGAACTGAACTCTCAAACTGATCTAGGGGAGGTCGAAAACTGTGAGCGATGACCAGGGATTTGAAGTCGTAGATAAGCGAAAAGTAAAGGCCGAGGAGGAAACCGAAAGCCCCGAAGAGGCCGTCTCCGAACAGCAAGAATCCGCCGAGATGACAGCGCCCGAGGAGCCCGAGGCCGAGGAGAGGGAGCAGGCCGGCGTCGCGGACGTATATACGGTCGTGACGTGGATGATAGAGATCCTGGCTACCTCAGCGTGGCAAAAGCTGGGCCTTCAGGTCGATCCCGGCAGCGGGAAGATCGAAAAGGATTTGGATCAGGCGAGGACTGCCATAGACTGTGTCATGGCGCTTTCGGACCACATTTCGCCACATCTGGACGATACCGGCAGGCGGGAACTGAAGGGGATTGTGAGTGACCTGCAGTTGAACTTCGTAAACCAGAATAAGTAAGGGGCGGGTCCAAACCCGCCCCTTGCAGATTGCTCTGCGCTATTGATCCATTCACGGACGTGCTCTCTCGTCGACTCTGAACTGAGTCGGAAACGCCCGAGCCCGCCGGTGACGTGAACGGCTATGTCGTATCAGAAGAACTTCGAGATACCCAGGCTGATCTGGTTGATATTATTGTCAAACAAATCGTTGGTGTACTGATACTTCAGGAACAACGTCGTGCTGCTCGAGTTGTAGTCACCATCTAGGAAAAAGCGAAGCCCGGCGCCCAGAACAAGGGCGTTGTCGTCCTCGCCGGACGACCTGGCAAACGCCCAGCCGACGCCGACGAAAGGAACCAAGTTAGTGGTTGTCTCAGAGATGAAGTTGTAAGAGACGTTAGGCAGCAGGACATAAGCCGCGTCTGATCCGCTTGCCTTCTGATACTGAACATCCAGTCCAGGCTCCACGTTAGGCGTGATGAATTTGCCGACGCCCAATGTGAGCTGAGTGAATGAGTCTGAGTCGACTTCGACCCAGCTTGCGGATACGCTCAGCTCAGTCTTGCCGTTGAGTCCGCCTTCCTCCGCGAAGGCGGCGGCGACCATGCCCAGCGCAAGGGCTACGCAGGCCAGCGCCACAATCAACTTCTTCATTGCAACGACCTCCCGTTTCCCCGCCGCGGCCCGAATAGCTGCGGTCGGAAGTTTGAAATTAGCCCCGCCACCCTTTCCAAGGTTTCGATGCGGCCAAGCTAGCAGTCAGTCTAGCAAGCAAACCATTCTGTGTCAACCGCCTTCGCTTATCGTGTAGTTGCAGAGCGATTATGTCCCCAGTTAACTGCAGAGCGATAATGTCCCCATGGAAAGAAGGGACACAGGGATCAGTCAGAGAGATTTGAGCCGTCATCATGTGCTCAGGATGGTGTTAGAGAACAAGTTAGCCCTGAGCGAAGCAGCGAGGACGCTGGGTGTGAGCTACC
>JAUSGG010000195.1 GCA_030649165.1 Armatimonadota bacterium | reverse complement strand
CCACATCATCCATATAGGGAGCGTGTGGAATGTGGAATCGGTTGTAGAGGGTCTCAGCGAACGGTGAGCGGCGGGACGGAGTAGAGGTGGGGGCGGGGTGGCGTCGGAGGGAAGATCGGCTTAACGCCGCTGATGCGCTCCAGACCGTGGCCCAAAAAAGCATACTCGGAAAAGGGATGCGTCCCCTTTCCCCCCCTTTCCCCCCGTCCCTTTCCCCAATCTCATTGCGGTTCCTCTTTCTATCGAGACAGTAAGGGGTGTTCCCTCCAGGTGGAGGACACCTGAAGGGAGTGCCCAAGAAAGCTCTGTCCCCGCCAACCCCGAAACAGAACCCGTGGGATTTCCTGGAGGGATTTTAGGCAGCCCTATTTTTGAGCAGGCTTTATGGCGGTTATTGCCCAGTTTCCTTTCGCATCACGCTTCATATTTATGCTGTGCTCGCCGGATCTGACTTGCGGAGGACGATCCGCTACGAAGACTAGACTCGCACTGACAGAGGCCGTGGCTTCGCCGCGCGGCGAGAGATTGTTCTTCAACTCCGTGACATCTTTGACCTCAAAGCTGCGCAGTTGAACACCTTGGGGTAACGCTTTGGGACGGGCTTTGGCTGGTGCTTTCAACCAAGCTTGGAGGGCGTCATCGATGCTCTTTCGCAGCGCCTGCGTCTCTCTCGATATAATGTCCGGGAAGTGCCTCAGTGCAATCTGGCTATCGGTCGGACGGATAACGACGGGGGTAATGGATAGAACACGCCAGTTATTTTTTCCGCCAGACTCACCAGTGGAAGCCACCTGCGCCATCCAAACATCATATAGAGACTCCAGGACGCTGCCGTCCAACGTTGCAAGAAAGCAGCCACACCGTACGCGAAACTTTTCTCCATTATGCTCAAGTAGCTGGCTCAACACAGGCGCTCCTGGCTGGCCATATTGGCCCAGGCGATCTAGTTCCCCCTTCTTCCACTCCTCAAGCGAGATATCGGTCAGCTGGCCTTGCGCATCGTAGGTGACCACAGCCTGATCAATGACAAGATCATCCGGCTTTCGCACACTCCACAATAGGGATAGCATAACGCTCTCTCCCAAACTGGCCACGTCGTCTTCAGGAGGCAGTATTTTACTCGAGAGGTATCTTGTGTCAAGGATTTTCCATTGCCCGCCCTCCAATCTCGCGTAAATAAGCTTCCTCATCTTTCCTTGCGTGCCAGCGCGAGCGCCTGAAAGCACATTAATCCGGTACTCCACTTGCGCTGCTGCAAGTCCGTGTCCACGCAGCCGTGGTCGATCAACTCCAATAAGGTCGATTATTTGTGCAACTTTCCGCAGTTGTTGGTGCTTTTGACTGAAGTCGGCCAGACTGGATGCCCCGCCACCGCTTTTTGCCTGCATTGCGTGCAGTCGCGGCATATCAACAGCTATCTCAGCTTGAAAGCCCTCCTTGAGCAGCCCAGTTACTGCGCCAGCAAGTTCCGCAGACGAACCGGCCATTCCCGAAGCCTCCGGCGGCGCTGGCGACTCGGGAGCTGCGTTAGATAAAACAACCGCGGCAAGACCCACCATTGCAAACAGCACCCCGATGACGAACAACAATTTCAGAATTCCGGTCATTCCTTGTTTCCTCCTTTGGTTTTCCGTCTCTCGTCCTACTTCAGGACAGCACAAACCTTGGTGACGATGGCCACGATTACGAATGGCGCGTGACGGCCGTCGACGACAAGGGTGAGTTCCTCGGCGGCAGCCCGGGCGCGGGAACGCCGCCGTGGGGGTTTAGCTTGGTGCTGCCGTAGCGCCTGCCGAGACGGATAGGCTGCTCCCTTATTGAAAGCCAACCGACGGACCAAGGAGCGCTGCGCCTATCTAACTCTGTGTGATTTGACCTGTAGCGCGGAACCCGCCTTGCGTATAGAACATACGGCAAGTGGATATATAGACTGGACGCCCACGTGTCTCGAAGCATAGAACCACCGGTACGCTGAGCATGTTTCCAATGCCTATTGCTATGCAGCTTTCCGTCTCATCCGGCGTCACCCCCTCTCTCGCCCTTGTCTAGCCAGTAATGCATAGCGCCGGATGCGTGGAAGAGCGACAGAGGGAGCGCCAGCAGCGCACCCAAACCCGCGGCTATAGGACCTATGATATCTCCTGGGAACTTGGCCTCCGGATGCAATTGGTCAATGACTGTCCATACCACTAGCGAAGATATATAACCTAAGAATCCGCCTGCCAGAGGACCTGTTATAGTAGCGACCGACACCAGGAAACCACGAATCGCATAGTCTAGGATTGTTTTGCCGCCGCGCAACTTCATAAGCAAAAACATGCACTCACCTATACCGGCGCCCGCACAACCAATGATCCCGCCCGCAATCGCGGACATTACAAACGCGGACACATACCAACCCCAGATCAGTGGTGAGAAGAACGCGAATACCACGCCTCCAATGGCTGCTTGCAGAAGGAATCCTCTAAGCACGAGTACCCACCTTTCTAACACGAGTGTCACCCTTACGCACAGCAAGCACTTCTCCCTACTATCTCGTTATATCGCCCATCAATCATACAATAG
Source organism: Armatimonadota bacterium (assembly GCA_030649165.1). Lineage (GTDB taxonomy): Bacteria > Armatimonadota > UBA5829 > UBA5829 > JAUSEB01 > JAUSGG01. Next base: position 3,870 of record JAUSGG010000195.1, on the reverse strand, counting down.
CGGGCTTGACTCAACTGAACTCATAAACATAGGCAGCCGTTTGCCCATTTCGACCAAACGGCTGCCGTATCACGGGCGTAATCGCTTGTCAGTCGTTAGACAGGTAAAAGGGGACGGAGCCTTTTTTCTACCACTTCCTCGGCCGTCCTCTTCCCCGAAGCAGTAGTGGCCGACCGACGGCTTGCGACAATCGCCGCACAAATGCTTCGTCGCCGCACGAAAAGCCGCACTGCGTTCCGGTCCTCAGCAGTTCGACCATTTCGTCATCTTGGGGGATCCTCCAGTTCCTTGCGCCAGTTCTCTACCGGCCCGCCCCGCTGCGTCTCACTCCGCAACAGTTTGTCATTACGCAGCCCCAGATGGAAAGCCGCGCTGCTCCAGGGATAATCCTCCGCACGAACGGGATTCAGCTCTACATATCGCACCGCCGCCCATAGGTGGGTCTCATCGAGCGCCGTCGAAAAATAACGCCCTTGCCATAGGTGGCCGCTCCAGCCGAGTTTGGCGTTGATCATCTGGCTGTGGCGCATATGCGCCGCTCGGAGAGTGAGAGCCAGCGATTCTGAAGCCTGAGGCAGTGTCACCAGGTGCACATGGTTGGTCATCAGGCAGTATGCCAGCATGTCGAGAGCGTAGCGCGCGCAGTAGTCTTTTAGAGACGCCAGATATGACCTGCGGTCATCATCGCTGAAAAAGACATCCTGGCGCCGGTTTCCTCTCTGCGTCACGTGATACGCGACACCCTCTACTATAGCGCGGGCAACTCTTGGCATACAGGCAGTATAGAACGGGAGAAAAGAGTTGTCAAAAGTCGCGGTAGGGACTGGGGTTGCCCTCAGCCCCCCGCACGGATCCCGGCGTGCGGAACTACCGCACCGGGCTCTTGCCTCAGGTCTTGACGACAAGACGCTGGTCAGGATACGGATGCCTGATAGTCGGTCGAGGCAGCCAGCGGGCGATCAGCCTCTCCATTATCTCCCAAGTGATCCGGTTCTTCCGGCTGCGTCGGAAAGGAATTGAGTGTTGACGGAGCCGTTCAGTCGATTCCATTTTTCCTCTAGGAGCCTGTCCGAGTATTACCAATCGGACACAAAAAAAAGTCCGTCAACTAAAGCAAACAAGCATGGATATCTGGGGTAGGTGTCGAAGTAGTATGTATGAGCAAGACATATCGACCCTACAACCGCTACAACACGTAGGGGCTGCTCTGGCCGTCTGTCTCGATTATAGCATACCGGAGAACCGCGGGGAGCTACAACATGAGCGGAGGGTTCACCTGGACCGGTTGGAAGTTAGAGGTTGGAGGTTAGACAGATTCAACCTCCTCCGACTCCATATCGTTAGCCCGCGCGGATCAGGCAGGTTTGGCCTTCGGCCAGCCTGATGGGCAGATGGTCGCCTTGAGGGCATTCCTCTACCCTTGAGCCGGACTGGTCTTCGATCAGGAGCCGGTCTGAGCCGAAGGTGTTGTACAGCACGAACCTGCCGGTTTTCTCGGCCCGCAGCGAGACGGTCAGTTGGCCGGCGGCGATCTCGGCGGAGACGAGGACGGCCCCCTCGCCTCTCAAGTCGCGGAACGAGACACCCTTCTCTCGCCAGGAGTCCGGGATCGCCGGGAATACGTGGATGACGCCGTCGGTCGTCCGCAGGAGCATCTCCTGCAGGGCGGCGGCCGCGGCCATATTGCCCTCAAGGGTGAACGGCCTGTACTGGGCCGCGCAAACGCCGTGGTTCTTGAAGTCGCCGTTCAGGTGAAAGCCGTTTTGCGAGCAGAAGCTCTCCCAGAACAGCTTGAGTTGATAGGCCGCGCCCTCGCCGTTGCCCTGCCTGGCGTAGAAGCAGGCCATCCAGGGGAAGGAGTAGCCGACCCAAAGCGCCGTGCCCAACTCCTCCAGCCTGGCGACCGTGGCGTCTATGACCGCCTTCTGAGATTCCGCGCTGACGATATCGAGCGGGAATATGGCAATGGCGTGGCTGTGGTGCCGGTGGCTCTCATCGAGCGATTCGTCCGGACTGAGCATCAGAACGTCATTGCCGCCGATCGCCAGATCGGGCAGTCGCTCGCGCAACTCCCGCCAGCGCGCTCCTTCGCCGTTGCCGAGCGAGTCCGCCATTTGCTCCAGCGCGCGAAATAGGTATATCAGCAGCGCCAGGTCGAAGTTGCTGTTTGGGGTAAGCCACGCCTGTGGGCTATTGCCGTAAATCTCCGGCGAGCTCGACAGCGGAAGCCGCGGCTTGCCGTCAGGCCCCGGCGCAAGCCACCTGGATATGCACTCGGCGGATTCCTTCAGATACGGGTAGGCCCGGTCTCGCAGGAATAACTCGTCCCCACTGTACCGCCAGTAATGGTCGAATGCCTGGCAGAGCCACGCCTGGCTTGTCAGGCAGATGCTGTATTGGACCCACCCGCCCAGCGCCTGGCCGTCGATGCTCATCACGCTCGGCATACACAGCCCCGGCGCGTCGTAGAACTTGCGCGCGAACTCGCGCCCCCGCGGGACCAGGGCCCAGAGGAAATCGACGAAGCTCTTGCCCTCGGGTAGATGGTTAGCCTTCATGTAATGCCAGTAGCTCAGTTGGGTGTTCAGGTCGGAGTGATAGTCGCCCTTCCACGGGGGCAGAGCGCCGTCGTCCGCCGTCCACACGCCCTGCAGCGGCATCGGCGGAACTCCTTCTCTCGAACACGAGCCGAACAGGTAGTTCGTCAGGTACCACTGCTTCTCGAACTCCTTGTCGGGAAGGTCGATCTCGCTCTTGGCCCAGTAGGCCGCCCACCACCTTCTGTGCTCGGTCCCGGCCCAGTGAAACGGGCGGCCCACTGCCCTCGCAGCGGTTTCCTTGGCTTGCTCCAGCCAATGCGGCCCATCGTGATTGGCGGCCACCGTGTATGCTATTTCAAGAGACTGGGCTATCCTTCGCTTTGCGAGGACAACCGCATATTCGAGGTCCTCGCGCGTCCGCTGTAGAAACCAGGACAGAGCGCCTTCCTCGTGAATCTCGGCAGGCGGATAGCCGAGCAGGGCAAGTGATCCCGCCGAGACACCTTCTCCGCCCCCCGAGCCGGAGTAATCCGGACCGCAGACGCGAACGACGGGCTGCGCGGCGTCGCCGCGGATCGACATCCGGCCAAACCCTTTTGTGGCGTGGACATAAGCGTATATCCTGGAGTATCGGCCGTCAAACATGAGCTTCAGTTCGGCCGTTGCCGAGTAAAGACTGAGCCGCATGTTGGCCTGGTCGCAAGCCCTGCCGTAGTCGATCTCCAGTCTTCCCGCCGGTATCTTGGTTGGGGTAGGCTTCGTGTAGAACCGGTCGAACCTGCGCTTGACATCATCGTGCTTACCTTCGCGGACCAGGCGGATCAGCTCGCTGTAGGTGAAGTCTTCGGCCAGGATTTCGTCAGCGACCCTTTTGTCCCAGAGGTCGCCCCTGTCCAGGCTCAGGCGGAGCGGATTACCGTCGCCCCAGATCAGAAGACCTGTCAGGCCGTTGCCCAGGGGAATCCCTTCATCCCAGCGGGTTATCGGTCTGTCGAATTGCAGTTCGTGTGTTCGATTTGGTTTACGCACTTGGCCCTCCCCGGTCTGGAAGTTGGAAGTTAGAGGTTGGAGGTTGGACAAATTCAACCCCACCCCAGCCCTCCCCTGAATGGGGAGGGGGTTTGTCGGTAACAGTTCAGTCTTCCCGGAATTGTCATTTCGAGCAACCGACCACGCGGGCGTGGTTATCTCCAAAATGAAACGCATGGCCTATCCTGCGGGAACGGCCTTTTCTAGCTGAGGATTTGGCATCGCTACCTGTAGTTCCCGCAACGCATCCGGCGTTTCATTAGGAGCGGAGCGCCAGCGGAGTCGAGAAATCTGCTTTTGA
>JAUSGG010000182.1 GCA_030649165.1 Armatimonadota bacterium | reverse complement strand
TGAGGGAGAGGGTTGGGGTGAGGGTGAAACGCGCCGGCCCAGGAACACTTCCCGCGTCATCATAGTCTTACGATAGAAACGCAATTGGAGCCCGACATAGTGACCAACGACCGCATTCCGAAATGGCCGCTTATTGCAAGCGCGGTAGCCATCGCGCTTGTTGCCGCCCTGGTCCTGGCGATGCAGTCCGCCAACCGGACGCCCATAGTGAAAATCCCCACGCCGGTTCTTCCCAGTCCCAACGCGTACGACCACTACGCTTCCGCCGTCGGAATGATGAAGGGCGCCGAGAAGGTCGGTTTCGCGGTCGATGACTCTCCGCGCCCGCGCGTATCGCCAATGCAACCCGGTGTTCCTGCGCCTGCTCCGCCCTCGGCTCAGCCTCCGCCAGGATCGCCTGCGCCGTCCGTTGCGCTCGCGGCGGCCCCGCGAAGCAATCCGCTTGACCACGTATACTCCCTGGCCGAAAAAGAGGTTCTGGTCAGAGCCAATGCAGCCGCTCTCAAGGAGCTCCGACGCGGTTTGGCTTACGACTATCGCAGGCCACCGGCGCGTTCCTTCAACGCCACGTATCCCGAGTTTGCGAAATTCCGCTCGTTGGCCCGCGCGCTCGTGCTGGAAGGTCAGACCAAAGCAGGCAGAGGCGACCGCGGCGGCGCAATGAACAGCCACCTGGATGCTGTCAGGTTTGGCGCCGACATTCCAAAGGGCGGCGACATTATCGACATGCTCGTCGGTTGTGCAATTCAATCCATAGGCCGCAATGGCGCGTGGAAGAGTGTGGACACGTTAAACGCCGAACAGGCTCGCAGAGCCGCGGCCTATATCGAGACCATAATGTCCCGCGGCGTTCCTTTCGCGGAAACGCTGCAGGAGGCGAAATGGTGTACTCAAGCATCCTTGATCCAGATGTTTAAGGGTCCCGGCTGGCGTCACAATCTGTTTGCCTGGGTAGAGGCGGATTCCAGACCCGATATCAAGGTTAAGACGCTATTCATGAGCAAACGCGGGATATTTTCCCGCTATGCGGCTTACACGGACGAGTGTATAGCGAACGCGAGGAAGCCGTACGCCGTCTCAAAGGCGTGGCCCAGGCAGCCTAATGACCCTGTAAGCCTCTTGTTGTGCCCTGTATTCGGCAAAGCTCGGTTCGCCGCGGTCAAGAATGAGGCCCAAAACGGGATCCTTGCTGTTACGCTCGCTTTGCGCGCCTATCGGCTGGAGCACGGCAAATACCCCGCCTCGCTCGCTGAGATTGCGCCCGGATATCTGAAGAAAATCCCGAACGATCCATTCGCCGCCGGCGGACCTCTGAAATACAAGCCCACCGGGGGCAAGTACGTCCTCTACAGTCTCGGTCCCGATTGCAAAGACAACGGCGGGGCGTCCATAGGCGGTCCTGTCACGCCCACCGTACCCCTCGATCACCGCACTCGCTATGCCCAAGCCGACAGCAAAGGCGATATGGTGGCGGGCATAAACCCTTGACTATCCCACCTGGCATCTGCCGGATAGAGTTGACAGAGCGCGTTAACCTCCCCCTAACCCCCTCCTGAACGGAGGGGGGACTGGCTCCCTTTCCTCGTGTGGGGACTGGCCGCTCCCTCTCCTCATGGGAGAGGGTTGGGGTGAGGACTACTCATACCTCACACCTCACACCTCATCCCTGGCCATTGACTGCCTCGTTCAAGGCCGCGACCAATCCCTCCACGTCATAGACCCTGCATGCATGCGCGGTCTGCTCGATGCTGTGCGCCCCGCCGCAGCAAAAGTCCACTTTGTAGTTGCCGAAGATGTTGATCGTCTCCGGGTGCTTGCCGATCACCTCGCGGATAACCATGTCCTTTGTAATCATGCTATTGCCTCCTCTTTATGTATGATCTGGTTCAGCTTAGCTGCCACCACGTCCGGGTCGAGCCCGTGTCGCTTGGAGGCGAAACCGAGCGTGACGAACCTGGGCGGCCGCGGAATGGCGGCCAAATGTGAGAACCCAGCCTCGATCAGCGCCAACCTCGTCTCCGGGTAGAGATCGAGTAAGTCCGCTACGCGCGTCGATGGCCTGATTATATGGTCCTGCAGGAACACGTCTTCCCGGTCGCGCAGTGTCTTGACGATATTCCACGCGAAAATCCCCATAGCCGTCAGTTCCAGATATCCGGATATTCCGGTCCCGGCATAGGCTACTGGGCTGCCGGAAAGAGTGCCAAGCTGCCAGCCCACCCGGAACAGGTTGCCGACGGCCAGCAGCCAGAAGCTCGCCCGCATGGCTCTCGCGCTGTAGAGCTCAGTCCCGTTGAAGATCGGCAGAACGCGGTAAGCGACCCCAATCATCAACGTGCTGATGAACCCGACGGTCACGGCATGCCTGTATGCGCCTACGTAAGCGTGAGCCGGCGCGGTCCCCGTCAGCGACTGATAGACGTCGCCCGCGAATATCAACAGACCGGTGATGGCGAGCCAGACGTAGCCCAGTTTGACGAACCACGTATAGGCGTTATCGACTCCCTGGATCGCGACACTGGTCACTGGTTTGGCGAAGACGCCGAGGGATCGAATGAACAGCAGGATACCCGCGAGCTCAAATGCGGAGCTCATCGCGAGCGGCCCCGCGCCGGTCACTCTCAGTGTCACTCCGGCGTTGAAAAGCCAGAAGGCGGTGTTTGCGGTCCGCTGAAGCGGCTGTCTCAGACCCATGAAATTCGGCAGTATCCGCAGAGAAACGCCGAGGATGATGTTTACGATGAAGCCGAACACCTGCGTGTGGAGGATTCGGAGGTTGTACTCAGGCGGGACTATATCGGCAACGGATGTCCACAGATGCCACGTCGCGGCGATGTTCAGCCCGCCGAGCGTGACAAACCACACGAGACCGGCGTAGACGTACTTCTCGTAGAAGTCTCTGGGTTGCTCGCTTCTACGGACCGTGTCGAGCATTATGAACACGAAAACGCCTATTGCCGCGATCTCGACTATCGAAGCCGCGAACGTCAAAAAGCCAAAGACGGCGTCTCGCGCAAATGGCTGCGCCAGCGCTCTCGTGACTATACCGAGGATCATCACCGGGAGCGTCGCAAGGGCGAGCCTCGGGAACCTCAGCGTCGTCCCTTTGAACTTAGGCAGCGTATAGTATGCCACTCCCATGATGAACAGTCCGACCCAGCCGAGCGTCTGCGCGTGGCCGTGACCCTGAATGGCGGCGTAATAGGGAGCGTCAAAAGACCGGTTGAGCGCGATCATGGTCAGGTTCTGAACGCCCCACGCGGTCCCAAGCGTCAGCGTGAAGAAAAGCGCGGCCTTCACGAATCGCTTGTATATCACGCCGGACAGCTTCTCGGCGTCCGTTTCGCCAGTCGCCTTCGTTCCCGCGGACGCGGCTGCCTCAAGATCGGCAATCAGCTCGTCTATCGAGACGTTGTGCGCCCGCGCGAAGAAGTCTATCGGCTCCGGCGGTCCATACTGTCCGCCGCAGCCGCCCATTCCATGTTTGTTGAACACCTCGCGACATGCAGGATATTTTGCGTTTACCTCCCGGACCGTCATTTCCGGCACGATTCTTGCTATATTGGACATTGCGGATCAACCTCCTCAACTATTAGGAGCATACCGCATTCGGCGTCCTGACACTTTGACCTGAGTCAAGAAACCAGAGTTTTTTGTATAAATAAACTGGGGAGGCTCTTGCAAAATAGGTGATGTATGAGGATTTTAGGCGCCGACCGTCGAATTCCTTTTTGGCAACAAAATGACTTGACGGAGGCGCCTGTGGAGAGAATATCATATCTGCTTGGA
>JAUSGG010000177.1 GCA_030649165.1 Armatimonadota bacterium | reverse complement strand
GCCAAGGCCAGCGCATCGGCAACCGACTTGAGCATATTGTCTGCGTCTCGTTTCCTACCCGCTGGCACATACGCCCAGATCGCCAACTGGAACGCCGGTGGTCGGTCGATGAATTGATCCAACTTCCGGCATTCAAGGCTGACTGCATCCCGGTATGCCTGCACTATTGGTGCTAGCATCAATCCGCCGCTCCGCGTCCGGAGGTAAATATGGTTCGTCGACGGGGGTAAGGGCAGGGTCATCCGACAGATAAGGCTCATTTCACCCTCCCCTCTCTCCGATCCATCTCGCTATCCATCTTCGCCTGTTCGCTCTCGTGCCAAGCGTTGCCACAGGTGACGAGGGCGCCCCGCTCGTAAAACACGACTCCGCAGACATAGCAGCAGCCGAGGACGATCATGGCAACCCCATCTCGGTCCGGGCATCCTCGTAAAATCTAGGTATGGACAATGGACTCCCTATACATGGAGTATGTCCATACTCCAATAGTATGGACAGGTCATAGTAAAGAATGGACTTGTCCATTCTCACCGGACTGGCTCCGTAGTCCCCAAAGCGCTTCTACGCCCCGGCCTCCGGGGTTCAGTCGCACTACCGCGTTCATCTGCTTCGCACGGTGAGCAATATTGTTCGACTTGATTCCTAGTTCCTCGGATAGCGTTGTAGTCGTCTTAGCCCCGTGCCGTAAAGCCGCCTGAATGCGGAAGCCCATAGCGGCGTGCGGTGCTAGGTCCGGGTCTTCCGCTAGATCATATTCGTGGAAGTCAATGCAGTCGGTTCGCGCCTCGCTGCCAAGAAAGCACACTTCGATTCCCGCTGGCTCACGCCATAAGGCCCCGCGGTTACTCTTGCGGTGGTAGAACCCCAGATAAGTCGAAATGTCCGTACTCATATCGGATCGCCGGATTTCCCACGTGTTGCGGGCGAGATTCGCGAAGAAGACGCTGCCTAGAGGGGTGGCCTTCCCGTTTCCGTGTTCGCCTCTCACGTCCGCTTTTGTGATGTGGGCTATTGCTAACACCGTGGTTCCTAGCGAGTTTAGGGCGTTCATGGCAGGGATTACCTCGGCCTCGTCCCGGAGGTTGCCACCTATCGCCGGCCCTAAACTGTCCACGACAACGAGGCCGATTTTTCGGTCGCTGACTTCGACTCGAAGCCGCGGTGCTTCTTCGGCGATACGTCGCGTCATCCGGCGATAGTGGATCGACGGCAAGGGGTCGGTCTGATTTAAGCCGGTGGCAATCGCGCCGAGCCTTTCCCGCTGATCTTCCCAACAGGTCTCCCAGTCTAAGTACAGCACCTCCGCTCGCTCATTCACAGTCCAGCCATTCCTCATGTCGATGCCTTGATTCAGGCAACATCCGGCATAGAGCGCAAACATAGATTTGCAAGAACCCCCGTCACCGTAGATGATCGTGATGCTGTTGCGTGGCAAAAGACGATGGATCAGGTACTTCGTCGTTTCCGGGGGCTTCACCTCGGCGAGATTGATGAGAGGCTCGCCCGCCCGATAAAAGATAGCGGTCTTGACGCAGACGGTTTCCAAGAATTTGTCCCATGGTACTGCTGGTATCCGCTTCCCGAGAGTGTTGGCCAGTTTATCCCGGGCCGTAGTAGACGACAGATTGATCGTGCCCCAACTCACATGTCCGGCTTGGCCGGGTAGTGTGTTGGCTATCGATACCTCGGCGTGCAGCCCGTCGTGCTTTTCTCGCAGGTTGCCGACGATAATCGAGACGCCTTGCTCTTCCCACTCGTAGGAAAACCTGTCGCCGTCCCGCTTAAAGTTCAAATTTCGACCGTCCACGGTTGCTTAGGAATAGGCTGGCGCTGTAGCTGTGTAGGATGTGCCGGCGGTGATGCAGGTCTGGGCGCTGGCAGTCTCCGGCACAGGTGGGCCTGTCCAGACGCGAAATCAGTCTTGATCCCCAGCGAGTCGATTGATACAACCACACCGCATAGACATTCTTGGATAGCGGTCGGAACGTGGTGGCGATACGTTCTGCATTCGGTCGGCTCGCCGAAGAGTCGTTGACTGATGCTGGCAAAATCGGGGCTCTCGACCGAATGGTGACATCGATAGTTGCCACAGGTGGCACACTCGCTCATGCTTGCCTCCTAGCTTTTATGAAGTTGCTCGGCAGAGCGTCAATCCGAAAAGCCCGGAACAATGACGAGCCGTCTTTGTTCGCGCACTCAGTCCCGGGAATGTTCCCCTTGTTTTTTACGAGCTGGCTTGCAAACCAGTGACGAAATACCTTTAAGTCGCCGAGCATCCATGCGGCCAGAATGCGCCCGGCCGCATCCGAAAAGCCATACAGGAAATAGTCGCCCCAGCCTTCGATGATCTTCGCCAGTTCCGTCTTCGTGCCAGTGGGCCGACTGCTGCGTATGGTGAATTCGCCGCCGTAAGCTTCCATGTATTCGTGGGTCCTGATGCGGCAAGCTATTCGCACTGCCGCCAGCTTCAGGACGATTAGATCGGTGTTGCGCTCGGCGTCATCTTCTTCCGGCGCCTCGCCAATCAGATATTCGCCGCAGATACGCTTCAGTTCGGGGATCAGGCGATCAGATTGCGCCTTGTCCCGCTTCCACTGAGGTAAATCGCTCCGTCTCGTTCCCCCACAGGTCAAAACCATCCCGCCTCTCCCTTGCGAACATCTCTAATCTTGGGCCCGGTGATGCCTGCCGTACCAAGTCAAAAAAGATTTCGGGTTTGCGCGAGTGTTCGCGCACCTTGCCAGTGAAGTCGAGTCGCAGGCCCATCCGTGTCAAATCCAATGATCCAACCCGCCCGAACAACACATGCTCAGTCGAGTACATCCAACTGAATGGCGTAAAGCCGACGTTCTTGACCCACGTCATGAGGCATTGGTAGCGAAAGCCCCATCGCTCAAGCAGTTGCAGGCCGGCAGGCAGATATTTGTGCGTCACCCACAGGTAGATGTGGCAGCCTTCCGGGTCAGCCTGCGCAAGAACGGGCAGCGCGCCTATCTCGTCTATGGTCATCGTCGGGTAGTCGAGCACTTGCCCTTGCATCGGCCGAACTTCTCGCTCGATCTTTTGGATAGGCCATGGGGGATCGACCACGATGCAACGATACTTACTGGTTGCCTCTAAGGTCTTCGAGGTGCGTGATAGGTCTTTGATAGTTTCCTGCCGCTGCATGCGGGAAGCCAATTGCAGAACACTGGCCGTGGTTAGTTCTTCGCTCTTGG
>JAUSGG010000140.1 GCA_030649165.1 Armatimonadota bacterium | reverse complement strand
ACCACCCCGTTGTTTCGGGATTTGAGGGTTGGGCGGCATACGTATGCTATAGCGGACAACTTCGGGTCCCAACCCGGAAATCCCGAAACGGGGCGCTTTCTTAGGAGCGGAGCGCCGGCGTAGTCGAGAAATCTGTTTCTGTAAAGTGGCCGGAAAAAGCAGATTCCTCGTTCCTCGGAGTGACGTTGCCCGGCAGGTACTCACCATTCCTGAACTGTTACGGTCAAACTGCCGAGAATGCCGGCGGTCTCCCGTGGCAGCCCCTACGCCGCTCGATCGACCGCCATCTGCCGCAACTGCTCTTCGGTCTGCGCCGCCTTGGTCGCCGCGCTCAGTCCCGCGAACATGCAGTACAGCGCGAACGCGTGGAACGCCACACTGAACCAGTCTTTTATGGACAGAACAATCAAGGTATCGAGTGAGTACAACACGATGCCTGTGATGAACGCCCATCTCATCCGGCGGCAGGCGCAATAACCCAGCGCGACGTAGATTCCCGCAAAGAAGAAGCTCACAGGCGCCGCCACAATTGCGGCGGTGTTGCCAAACTGGGCAACCACGGCATCCATAATCCGCGTGATTCCCAGACCTACGACGAAGGTGATCTTGCCGTGGAACAGCGTAATCACCGTGTTCACAACAGACAGCCCGGCAATCCAGTATAGCCAGTTTCCGCCGGAGCCGGCGGCGCGGACCTGCTCCTGAAACTGCCGCGACAGCTCGTCCCTCCGTGAGGCGGCAATGGCGGCCCGCGGGTCTTGAGGTTGAAGTGTTGGGCTGTTTTCCGGTTGATACGCCGGACCGTCTTGTTTCTCGTACATTGTATGCTCTCCCCTCTTGTCAGAACACGGTTGGCGATCTTCTGCCCCGGTTCGGTTTATAGCATGGGACGGGCTGCCACCCCCTTAAGAAGGAACTGCGGCTCCGTTCGTCAAAACCGTCTGTACATTCCACTCGGGAGGACCCTCGTGAGCATTAATCTTCGCTTCCTGGCATTTGTGCTGACGTTTTCTGTCGCTGTCTCCGCTTCGGCTTCGACCGCCACCCTGGTCAAGAACGGCAAGTCCGGCTATACGATCGTGCTTGCGACCGAGGCGTCCCCGTCCGAAAAACACGCCGCGTCCGAGCTTCAGAAGTTCATCGCCGACATTTCCGGCGCCAGGCTCCCAGTCGTCGGCGAGGCCGATAAACCGGAAAAGATGATCGTCGTCGGCTCGTGCGAAACCCAGAGGGCGCTCGCGCCGGACCTGAACACTAAAGCTCTCGGCGACGAGGGTTTCGCGATCAGAACGGTAGGCCCGCATCTGCTCATCGCAGGGGGAAGGCTCAGAGGAACGATGTACGGCGTCTACACGTTCCTCGAGGAAGTCCTCGGCTGCCGCTGGTACACCTCGACCGTCAGTAGGATTCCGAAGAAGCGGACCATTCATCTTGCGTCGCTCAATATCACCCAGAAACCCGATTTCGAATATCGCGAGCCGTTCTATATGGACAGTTGGGACGCCGATTGGTCCGCGCGCAATAAAGCAAACGGCAATCAACATAAGCTCGACGAAACCAGGGGCGGCAAGATGTCCTACATCGGCTTCTGCCATACGTTCGACGCCCTCGTCCCGATGGACAAGTACTACAAAGACCACCCGGAATACTACTCGCTGATCGACGGCGCCCGCGTCGGCGGCCAGTATCAGGGCCAGCTCTGCCTGACAAACCCGGACGTGCTGAAGATAGTCACGGACAGGGTCCTGCAGTTGATATCCGAGAACCCGAACTCACGCATCGTCTCCGTCAGCCAGAACGACAATTCCGGATACTGCCGGTGCGACAAGTGTAAAGCTGTCGATGAGGAGGAGGGTAGCCAATCGGGCTCCGTGCTCAGGTTTGTCAACGCCGTCGCCGACGAGGTGGGAAAGCAGCATCCCGAAATGATGATAGATACCTTCGCCTACATATACACCGAGCGCCCGCCCAAGATCACACGCCCCAGGCCCAACGTGCGAATTCGCCTCTGCCCCGTCTTCAACTGCCAGCATCATCCCTACGAGAAGTGCGAGAACGACAAGGCGTTCGTGGAGAACCTGAGAGGCTGGAGCCGGATCGCCGCAAACGGCATATACATCTGGCATTACAACACGAATTTCGCAAACTACCTCGCCCCGCTGCCCGACCTCCAGGAGCTTGCCGTCGATATTCCCTTGTACAAGCGGTCCGGCGTTGTGGGGATCTTTTTCGAGGGAACCTACACCGCGGGCAACGGCCCGTACGGCAGCGGCGGGTTTATGGACGACCTGAAAGCCTACTTGATCGCCAAACTGTCCTGGAACACGAAGGCAGACCCCCGCACGATCCGCGACGACTTTCTTTCGGGATATTTCGGAAAGGCGGGCAAGCCCATCGGAGAATATCTGGATCTGCTGGAGGAGAAGGTCGCCAGGGAGAACATTCACGGAACCGTCTTCCCCGGCATAGATAAGATAGACTTCCTCACGGAGGACGTGATGACCAAGTCCAACGAGCTATTCGACCGGGCGGAAAAGCTCGCGGCTACTCCGGACGAGCTGCGCCGCGTCAAACACGCCCGGCTCTCTATACGAATCGTCGAGGTCTACCGCGAGTCAACGAAGGCCGCGGCAGGCTCCACCAAAGATCGCAGGGCCGCGCTGGGCAATCTGGTCCGATTCGTTAGAGACTGCAAGGCTGACGGAATAGTCAATATCAGCGAGGGCGGATTGATAGACCCGTGGTTCGAGGCCCTGGCCGCGCCGCTCAGGAAATAGCGGTGATCCTGTGCGGGCTGTCCCCTCATGAACCCAAGAACCTATGAACCTCACAAACCTCCACCCAGGAGCATCGTTTGTGGAAGGCTCACCCTGTTTGAACCCCACCCCAACCCTACCATGAAAGGAGAGGGGGCAAATCCCCCCTCCCCGTGTGAGGGGGTTAGGGGGAGGTCCATCTGTGGCTAATGACTACAAACGATGCTCCTGAACCTCCACCCTAATCCCTGGCTTTTCTTCCCCAAAACCGCTATGATAATCCTTGTTCGCTAGGGTCTGACCTTGTAACCCTATGAACCTATAACCCTATGAACCTGACACTCCGTCGCCTGCGATTTCTGATGCGCTGGGTGGTCTTCTATAACGCGAGATTGGTTTGGCTGTGCCTGCGGCTGCCGCGGCGTCATTCCAACGCCGCCCTGTCATCGGTCGCCGACGAACGCCGCCGCCGCGCCCAATTGGCGCTCGCACGTGTATCGGGTGACTGCGCGAGCGTTTGCGCCGATTGCGGCAACTGCTGCCTTGAGAGCGTAGATCGGTTTACGCCGTTCGATCGCGTTGTCCGCACTGAGTCCGATTCACCGGCGCCATCGTGGGACCGCAGGATCTACTCCGTCCCCTGGATGATATACAACTCCGTGCGCCACGGCGTTCAGCGGCTGTCTCCCGGATCGAAGAAGCGGCCTGCGCCGGCATGTCCGCATCTCACGCCCCGGGGCTGCGGTCTCTCCATCGAGGAACGGCCAATGATCTGTGTTTCGTGGTTCTGCCCTCGCACGGTCTTCGCGATGAGCGAGCGGACCCTGGCCGCCCGCGAACGACCTCTGCTAATCATCGAGACCCTCCACCGCCACGCTCTCGAAGCCGCCTGCGGCAGCTCGGACCACTCATCTTAATCACGAAAACACGAAACAATGAAAGCACGAAGGGAAAATATACACGGATGGACAGCTACATCGCTCGTGAGTTGAAGCTTCGCTACAATCCCGTCGCCGTCATATTCACCGACGAGAAACCGGACGGCGCGCTGCAGTTCGAAGCCGGACGCTGGGGATGCGTCATTGCTATGTTGACGGCCGCCGCAAAAGGCAGGACCGCTTGCTTCGACCGTCAGACTTGCGGCTGCACGGGAGGCCGGGTGGGGCTCGGATTTGGCGAGGCGTATTCCGAGTTCCCAGGCGGCATAGAGTTCTTCTTGTCCACCGGCAGGGGTGAGGGTTATCGGGAAGGGGAGGCATACAAGAAAACGCCCGAACTGGCGAGGGCTTTTATCGACCAGCTTCCGATCACCGACATACCGTACACCTATGTCGTCTTCAAGCCGTTGAAGGAATTGGCGGACACCGAGAAGCCGGAGCTAGTCGTTTTCTACGCGACTCCGGACCAATTGTCGGCGCTCGTCGTGCTGGCAAACTACGGCCGCGCGGGCAGCAGCGTTATCATCCCGTTCGGCGCGGCCTGCCAGACGGTCTGCCTCTACCCTTACGATCAGTCGAAGGAGGAAATGCCGAAGGCGGTCGTCGGCGCGACCGACATTTCCGCCCGGCCATACGTCGATCCCGACACGCTCACCTTCACCGTGCCGTTCGGAATGTTCCTGGAGATGGAGCAGAACGCGCCGGAGAGCTTCCTTACAAAGGAAGCCTGGCGCAAAGTCAAAGAGCGAATTCCGAACTCCGAAAACGCTTGATATGGTAACCGTGGTTAGTGATCAGCCGACCACCCAACACTAACCACTAACCACGAGCCACGAACCACTCCCTCTATATGCTGGGCCGGATCAGTCTTTCGACCCTTCGTCCGACCAACAGGTCAAACAGCCTGCTTATATCCGCCTTGGCCGTTTCCGCCAAGACTGCCTGGCTGCCGCCGACAACTACTGTCCAGTCGCCGCCGGAGTATAGCCATCCCCTCTGTGGTATCCAGTTCATCTTGCTCAACTCAGTGAACGATCCCGCCAGAGTGTTGAACAGCATCGTGACGGTGGCTATATACTCCGAAGACTTGTCAGCCAACTCACGGGTGACGTCTCCTCGCGCCTTGAAGTCCACACACTTGCCGTCCGCTGTAAATTCACACGCCAGAACTACACCTTCCAGGTTAACAAGTTCGTCCAGCGATATCGACTTTACTTCCATTTTCGTATCCTCCTTCGATTCCGTTCCCAATCGGCCCCACCACACAACACCCGTCACCTTCCCCTACTCCTCCTCTTCCTCCCGAACCAGTTCCAGAGCAGTTGAGTTGATGCAGTACCGCAGGCCGGTGGGCAGTGGGCCGTCGTCGAAAACGTGCCCCAAGTGGGACCGACACCTTCCGCACAATACCTCCGTGCGGGCGATCCCGTAGCTCAGGTCGGTCTCCCTATCGATTTCGGCCGTCTCCATCGGCTGCCAGAAACTCGGCCAACCCGTGCCGGAGTCGAACTTTGCCTCTGATCCGAACAAGGCTTGCCCGCGGGCCGCGCATCGGTGCACTCCCAGCGTATGCTCATTCCAGTATTCGCCGCTAAACGCCGGCTCCGTGCCCTTTTCCCGCATTATCCTGTACCGCTCCGGAGTCAGCTCGGCGCTCCATTCCTCTTCCGTCTTCTTTACCTTCTCCATATCGGCCTCGCAAAACAAGCATTCCCGTACTACTCTTACCCATTTCCTATTTCCCAGCCTTACCTCGCCTGCAGGACGGTTGCCATACCGGCGGCGCGCGCGTGGGAATACTGAATGGGGGTGATATAAGTGACTAAAGAAGAGATATATCGCGAGATCGAGGAGACTTTAGGAACGGTTCCGACCGTAATCAAGTTCGTTCCTGACGAGTATCTGGAGCAGGAATGGAACTCCTGGAAGCTCATGATGCAGGACGTGGGCAGGATACCCGCAAAGTGGAGAGAACTCATCAGCCTCGGGATACACGTTGCCGCAGGAGATGAGTACGGAGTCTTTTACTGCACCGAAACGGCCAAGTTGCATGGCGCGACCGACGAGGAAATCAGGGAGGTTGCCTATCTGGCCAAGCTCGAGCTGGGATGGAAGCCCTTCCTGCTCGGAAATCAGTTCGACTACGATCAGTTCAAAGAGGAGGCAAAAAAGTCGTTCGAGCTGATGAAGAGCCGCGGAAAGGTCCCGGTCACCGGCCGGGAGAAGGCCTCGATCTAGGAACGCAGCCGCGAATCTCTCCCGGCGCGCGTGGGCGCTGGGAGGGATTCGCACGTACCGGTCCGTTCACTGACAATCCGCTGCTCTCAGAATCTCACTCTCTCCGACTCAGCTTCGCGCATATTGTTCGCCATCGTCCAGAACCACGCCTCACCGGAGGCGATCCGGAAAACCGCCAGCATCGGATCGTCCGGCCCTGTGATACCCATGTCCTTCAGAAACGGACGGTCCTCCAGCAGCCGGGCCTTGAGCGCCGTGTCGTTGAGGAACTCCGCGTTTCCCGCTACGCGCAGCATGGTTCCGGGATCCGGCATCGGAGCGGGAGCGTAGAAACAGACCTCGGTCTTCGGATTCTTCCGCAACTGGGCGCATACCGCCTTGGGCGCGCCGCTGTGGAAGTAGAAACCCGTTTCGTCGGCATACCACAACGCGAAAGCCCTCACCCTCGGCTGATCGCCTTCGACCGTCGCAATATAGCAGACCGGATTCTCGTTTGCGAACTTCGCGCATTCCCGCAGTGTCATGACGTGCCTCCTGAATCGTGCGTTAGACTGCTTCGTTCGCCGCCGGGAGCCGGGATTCCTCCGATACGAGGGTTACAGGGTCATAGGGTTATAGGGTTATAGGGTTATAAGGTTACAAGGTTTCAGGGCTCTAAGGTTCCGGACGGTTCACCGTTCACTGTTCACGGCGCTTTCCGCGCGGTTTTGCGCTGATTCGCGGTGGTTTCGCTCCGGAAGCCATCAGTTCCGGTGTGGTTTCCGCAAGTTTCTCCGCGTTTTCCGCTGGTTTTACCTGCTTTTTCGAATACGGGGGTTCCGGTTACCGCTCCGTCACGATTTCCCGTAGCTGTCAGCTATCAGCTTTCAGCTTTCGGCCTGCAGGCGGTTGTCGGTCCATGGTTGACTATTGACGGTTGGACCGTAGGCCCGACACCGTTCACTGATCACTCGCCTGCACACCACTAATAGTGAACAGACGACGGGGGAGGGAGTTTTGTTCCAGGGCGGTGGAAGTTTTTTCCGAAGTTTCTTGCAGCCGCTGATAAGAGGGGAAGTTTATGAGATTCT
>JAUSGG010000130.1 GCA_030649165.1 Armatimonadota bacterium | reverse complement strand
TCCACCTATCATTCCACCACAGCAGCTTATGCTTGGCTTTTAGACAGCAGCGAGAATCCACAGACACGGGGCGCATAGATTGACAGGGAAATCAGTGGACACGGAGACAGAACAGCAGAGATTATTTTGGACAGCATTGGGACGCATCCCTTTTCGAGCATGACAACTACAACCTGCTCAAGCGCATCGACTGGCCCGGGTCGGTCAACACGCAGTTCGTCTCGGACGCCGCCGGCAATAGGGTTAGCATGACGACCAGTCAAGGAGCACAGTGCAAATTCATCTACGACACAACGGCGGGGATACCGGCCGTGTTAGCGGAGACAAGTAGCTCAGAGCCCACAAAACTCTACGTCCGGACTCCCGATGGGCGGCTGATCGCCCAAGCGCACGTAGTATCCGGCACGGCGTATCTCGACGCCTACTACCACTTCGACGCCCTTGGCAGCACAAAAGCCTTGACCGACTCGGATGGGACCATAACCGACAGGTATTCCTACGACGTATGGGGCAACGCAACGCACGCAACCGGCGAGATCAACCAACCCTACCTCTTCGTCGGCCAGTTGGGCTACTGCACCCACTACCAAGAGCCGTTGATGAGTCCCTCCTCCACCAACTCGGCGTCCGCTACTACGCGCCGGAGATTGGGCGGTTCACGCAGAGGGATCCATTGCTGTCAGCTGGCTCCGCGTATTGCTATGCGGAGAACCTGGCGACAAGACTGGCAGATCCCACCGGGTACAGGGGAGAGTGGCTCTATGGGGACGGCAGGATATGTGTTGACTCTTCATGCTATGGACACGACGCTTGGTTGGGTGGCATCAAGAACATTCCCGCTCTCGGCGGGCCAAACGCCGGTAGGCAGCAGCGTCTGCCACACGCGCCCAAACCCAGGCCTTGCCAAAACTACGTGTGGAACTGCGCGCTGACCGACGCCATTTATGTGCCGCCAAACATCAGTTTCGACCTTGATGGCGTTCCCCAAAGGCCCGACAGTAAGCATACTGTGCTGAAGATCCGCGCTGGGTGGACGTGCCTGTTTACGTGCGATCCCAAAGCACACGGCAATAAGCTGAAGTTGAAGTGCAGGAATACTTCGCGTTTGCGCCAGCCGCCTTGGCTGCGCTTTCGGGCTATCTGGTATTCCTGATCATCATCCCGTTTTTTGTGCTCGGTGTATACAGGCTGAGCCCATGGGCGGTCGCCACGGGCCGCGTGCAAATGGAGCAAGGCCTAGGCAAGGCAGCCTCATGCACTGCTCTTTTGGTACTGTGCGCCGCCGCTTCTGGAGCGATGCCCTGTCTGTGGTTGCTTTCTTTGGCCAACTATGCAAGGCGTAGGCGGCTGTGGGTGCTGGTTCTCTTGGCTCTCTCACCGCTACCGGGCGCGTACGTGCTCGCTGGGCCTTACGGTAGTATGATCTTCGATTGGGTTGCGGGGCCGTGATGGCATGCTTTCTATACTTCGGGACACGCCTTTTCGTCCCGAAGCATCATCTCAACCTACAACCTGCTCAAGAAGATCAACTCGCTGGGGTCGCTCCCCCTCCGACCCCACCTAAGCCAATCCGACAACGACGACCGCGGACTTCAGCGTGTTCAGCCGGTTCAGCGTCTCAGCGGTTCAAAAGCGCTCAATCACGACCCGCCGCGACATCCCTCAGTCCCCTTCACACCTGTTCGACGCTCCGAGCTTCTTTCGGTACTGCACTATTCGCCTCGGGGCGGGCGAATCTGAGATCAGGCGGCAGTTTGGAAAACCCAGTTTGGAGGCAATGTCGGAAAGCGCGACTCTCGACCATTGGATTCTCGCCTGGAAACGCGCCGGATGGACAACTCCACCGCTTGTGAAGGCGCACAAAGTCCTCGTTTACGAAGTTGAAAACAGACACGACAAAATCATTGTCTATTATTACGTGGATAGCAGTAGACGTCTCGCCAAGGTCTTCATCAGCGTCACCTAGAGGAAAAATGGAATCGACTGAACGGCTCCGTCAACACCCAATTCCTTTCCGACGCAGCCAGAAGAACCGGATCACTTGGGAGATAATGGAGAGGCTGATCGCCCGCTGGCTGCCTCGACCGACTATCAGGCATCCGTATCCTGACCAGCGTCTTCTCGTCAAGACCTGAGGCAAGAGCCCGGTGCGGTAGTTCCGCACGCCGGGATCCGTGCGGGGGGCTGAGGGCAACCTCAGTCCCTGCCGCGACTTTTGGGTCATACCGTCCCCTCCCCATCCGTGTCCATCTGTGTGATCTGTGGTTAAATCCCCTGCAAACCTCCCCCCTCCGCGTCCATCGGCGGTTACATCCCCTCCTCAACCCTCAACTACGATTTCCGTGCGGTTTTGGTCAGTTTCGGCGATGTTACGCGCGTTTTCGGCTCGTTTTCACAGCTTTGCACACTGGTTTCGGCCAGTTTCAGCGCTATTACAGCGCAGAATCGCGCGGAAATCGAGCAGTGTTGGGGCGGTTCACGCACAAAAAATGCAAAATGAGGAGAAAACCACCCATCCTGCCTCGGATGACCAAAATGTTAACACGGCGGCGAAATCAAACTCTGAACCACCAACCCAACCTTTCCCACACCGCCCCCTTTCGTGATAGAATAACTCTCAACTGAACGATCATACAGTATCACTGGAGGGGTTCCTTTGCTCGACGCTAAGTTCATAAGACAAAACCCGGACGTTGTCCGCCAGGCGCTTGTCAACCGTCAAAGCGCTACCGAGCCGCTCGATGAGTTTCTTGAACTGGACGAGGCGAGGCGGCGGCTTTTGACTGAATCGGAGGGCCTGAAGGCGGAGCGCAACCGGGAGTCGGAAGAGATCGCCAAGATGAAGCGCGCCGGGCAGGACGCCGCGGCGGAGATCGCGCGTATGCGCGAGGTCTCCGACCGTATCAAGGAGCTGGACGCGCAGGTCAAGGAGATCGAGGAGCGGCTGGACCTGGTCACCCTCAACATTCCGAACGTCCCTCACCCCACGACTCCGGTGGGCAAAGACGCGGCGGACAACATACCGATCAAGACCTGGGGCGAGCCGCGCAAGTTCGATTTCGATCCCGTCCCGCACTGGGAGATCGGTCCGGTCCTCGACATACTCGACTTCGAGCGCGGCAGCAAGATCACCGGCAGCGGTTTCATCCTCTACAAGGGATTAGGCGCCAGGCTGGAGCGCGCGCTGTTTTCCTGGATGCTCGACCTTCACGTCCAAAAGCACGGATATACGGAGGTCTTCCCTCCGTTTCTCGTAAACCGGCAGTCGATGATCGGCACGGGTCAGATCCCGAAGATGGAAGAGGACATGTACCGCTGCAACGAGGACGACCTTTTCCTCGATCCGACCGCCGAGGTCCCCGTGACGAACATCCACCGCGACGAAATCCTCAGCGCGGAGGATTTGCCGATATACTACACCGCGTATTCAGCGTGCTTCCGGCGCGAGGCAGGGGCGGCGGGCAAAGACACGCGCGGACTGCTGCGCGTCCATCAGTTCAATAAAGTGGAGATGGTGAAGTTCACTACGCCGGAAACGTCCTATGACGAGCACGAGAAACTGCTGCAAAACGCGGAGGAAGTGTTTCAGCTTCTGGAGATACCGTACCGGGTCCTTCTGCTGTGCACGGGAGATATCAGTTTCGCCGCGGCCAAGTGCTACGATGTCGAGGCGTGGGCGCCCGGCGTGGGACAGTGGCTGGAATGCTCGTCCTGCAGCAACTTCGAAGACTTCCAGGCGCGCCGGGCGAACATAAGATTCCGCCCCGATAAGGGCGCAAAGCCGGAGTTCGTCCATACGCTCAACGCATCGGGAGTCGCGCTGCCGCGGACGTTCATCGCCGTTATGGAGAACTACCAGCAGGCGGACGGAACCATCGTTGTGCCGAAGGTCCTGCGGCCGTACATGAGCGGGGTAGAGGTCATAGGGAAGGGATAGGGGTTTTAGGGTCTTAAGGTTTCAGGGTTCCAAGGGGATAGCCTGCGTTTGCAGCCCAGATGCCAACCTTAAACTAACAACCAACAACTAATAACTAGTTCCGGAGGTCGCTCGATGCGGTTTAGTGTGAGTCAGGGTTCGTTAACGGAAGCAAGCTGCGACGCGCTGATTGTCAATTTGTTCCAGGACGTGAAGCATCCCGGTGGGGGGACCGGCGCGGTGGACCGCGCGTTGGGCGGCGCGATAACGCAGCTCATAGCTGACGAGGGTTTCGAGGGCAAGCTGGGGCAGACCGCGGCGCTGCAGACCTACGGCAGGATTCCGGCGACAAAAGTGATTCTGGTCGGATTGGGTAAGGCCGAGGAGTTTACGACCGACGGCGTACGGCGGGCGTCCGCGGCGGCCGCGAAGAGGGCGGCCGACGCCAACGCGAAAAAGGTCTCCACGATCCTTCACGGCGCGGGGATCGGCGGGCTCGATCCAGGCGAATGCACGCTTGCGCTCGTAGAGGGGGCCGCGCTCGGCCTCTACAAGTTTCTGAAGTACAAGACGGTCGATCGCAAAGAGACGTCCGTCGAAGAGGTCGAGATCGTAGAAATGGACGCCTCGAAGCTGGAGGCGATTCGAGCAGGTGCGGCAAAAGGAGAGATCACCTCCGACGCGACGATCTTCGCCCGCGATCTGGTCAACGATCCGTCCAATTCAGCGACGCCGACCATGCTAGCCGAGACAGCCCGTAAGATCGCGGAGGAGAACGGACTGGAGTGTTCCGTTCTGGATCGCGAGCAGATCGCCGAATCGGGGATGAATCTCCTTCTCGCCGTGGCGCAGGGAAGCGCGCAGCCGCCGAAGTTCATCGTGCTCAGGTATTCAAGCCCCGGAGCTTCAAGAACGGTGGCGATTGTCGGCAAAGGTATAACCTTCGACTCAGGAGGCCTTTCTCTCAAGCCGGCGGACGGCATGGAGAACATGAAGGACGACATGTCGGGCTCGGCGGCCGTCCTTGCGGCCATGCGGGCGATAACGAAGATCGCGCCTCCCGTGAACGTGCTTGGCATTGCGCCGGCCACGGAGAACATGCCGGGCGGCGGGGCGGTGAAGCCGGGTGATGTCATCCGCTCGCTAAACGGCAAAACGGTCGAGATCAACAACACTGACGCGGAGGGCCGGCTCGTTCTGGCCGACGCCCTTGCGTACGCGGTGAAGGAGGGCGCCGACGAGATAATCGACGTGGCGACGCTCACCGGCGCGTGCGTTGTGGCGCTCGGACGAGGCATGTCGGGGATAATGAGCAACAACGACGAGCTGGCCGACCGGCTGATAGCCATCGGTGAAAAGGAAGGCGATCCGCTGTGGCGGCTTCCTTTGTTTAAGGATTACAAAGAGATGCTGATCAGCGAGGTCGCCGATCTGAAAAACGCGCCCGGACGCGAGGCCGGCGCGATCGCAGGCGGGATGTTCCTCCATGAGTTCGTCGAGGACAAGCCGTGGGCGCACATAGACATCGCAGGGCCGTCATTCCTCGACAAAGCCACTCTCACAGCTCCAAAGGGCGGAACGGCGGCTGGGACGAGGATATTGGTGAGATATTTGATGGAGATGCCGTGATCTGAGCGGCCTGGGAAGTCTATCTGTTTCGGGATTTCCGGGTTGGGATGAAAGCTTGCCCTACAACCCAGTAAGAATGACGCCCAACCCTCAAATCCCGAAACACCGGCAATCCTTGCTTGAAATCGACATACGAATTCTCCTTATCCTGCCAGCCTATTCTGCATCTCGTCTTGAATATATGGAGCATCTCCCCATCCATCGGTAAGAGCCGATTGGGTTATGATGCTTCTCACTTTGTCCAACAGTTGCCTGTGGGCGGAATAGCTTATCTCATTGCGATGTTGAAGCTGGCCCACCACAATACCGGGATGCACTCCGATTCTGGTTGCAAAGTTGATAATCCTAGCCTTCAGGTACAGAGGGCTAACACGTGCGATGAAGTTGTCGATCTCGGACTGGCTAACTAGGTGTTCAGTCGCAAACCGACTTGCTTCTATCTCAGCAACATCCCCTTCTGCATTCGGTAGCGCGTCATCCCCCACAAGATCCGTGTCGATCATCACGAGGCTTGTCAAACCATCTCGGCGAGAGACATGGGCCAATTCATGAAACAGAGTAAACCAAAACGAATCTATTCTGTCGTACCGTAACGACAGTACTACTACGGGAGAGCGCTTATCAAGCCAGAACGTGACACCGTCTATCCCTGCTTTCGGTAAACTCTCTACAACGAGGAACCGAATGCCTGCGTCTGCGAGAATCTTTGGGACACGCCTAACTCCCTGCGCACTCGGAAGCAGTTGCCTCAGCTCGCGAACGCCGTTAGCGAAGGATTGATTGGAGAAGGGTTCCGCGTGCACGGCGTGTGCAAGTTGCCTAGCCCGATGCAGCCAAGCTCTTTGTGCGGGCGTGATCTCCGCCTTCCCTCTCCGAGCTGCGTGCGCAAAAGATATAGGCTCATCTAGTAGATCAGATACGCCAAAGAAGCGCTTTATGCTATGTTCAAGCACATCTATGTTTTCCGACGCCTCTATCCAGTTCCGCTTGACCATTTCCCTTACCGGTGCGTACGCGTACAGTCTTGAGCGCCGTGCAATCGCATCGTCGGCATCTCCAGCCTTGTGGAGCCTATATGTGCTCTCCAGGTTCATCCAATACTGTGCGCTGACGCCGAAAGCGCTGCCGAGCGCCTTTGCTATCTCAGGCGTAATCGACCTCTTGCCGGAGATTAACCCGCTAACGTCTGCAGGATAGCAGCCCATGATCTCGGCCAGTTCGATTTGACTCCAGCCTCTCTCCTCTATCTCCTCCTTGATGAAGTCGCCCGGAGGAAACACCTCGGCAGGTTTTCTTTCGATCATTGATGTCTCTCCTTCAGTGATAGTCTTCAATAGCAACAATCACGATGTGCTTGTCGGCTCCTCTGCCTTGGAACTCTATAATCAGTCTCCATTGATCGTTGATTCGCATGGAGTACTGGCCTTTCCGATCACCGCCCAGCTTCTCGAATCTGAGTGATTTCAGGCTGTAGAAGTCTCTTTCATCCACTGCGGCCCTGATCTGTTGCATACGCTTACGGAACCCTCTTACAATGGCGGGCGAATAGCCACCATCAAAATCCGCGTCAATCTCCAATGTATCGAGGGCATTATCTCGAAACACGGGTTCCATGCGCCCATTATATAAGCATAGTTCCACAATGTCAATATCCAAATAAGTAAATTAACAAATGCCTAATTTGCTATTTCCCATGCTTGAGCGGGCAAGTATTATAGAATCACTATGAACCAATTGAGCAGAGAAGAACGAGTCAAAGTGATCGCCATCCTTGTTGAAGGGAACTCCATCCGCGCCACGGAGCGCATGACGGGCGCTAAGAACACTATCGTCAAGCTATTCGCGGATGTGGGGAAGGCTTGCAGTGATTACCAAGATCGTATGCTTCACGATCTACCCTGCAGATTCCTCACTCCTTCGAAAACAGCCGTTCACCGGCTGTTTCATGCTCAGTGGCGAGCCGAAGGCTCATGCGTTGATTTCGCTCCTAAGGAAGCGCCCCGTTTCGGGATTTCCGGGTTGGGACCCGAAGTTGTCCGCTATAGCATGCGTATGACGCCCAACCCTCAAATCCCGAAACACCGGGCATCTGTTACGTGTGTAGATTCTTCGTTGTGCTCATAAGGAACTGGGCATCGGCCACGTCGTAATCGTGCGTCCTTCGGCAGCGTCGCTACCGCTCTGCTACCGAAGGATCGGTTGGTAGTCGTTTCGGGACTGAAGTCTCGAAACACCGGCGCCGCGGCCTCCCGCGGGAACTGACTGCGATAATGTTCGATGACTTGGGCCGTACAAGGCCGTTCCGGCAGGATAGGTGTCCTTTTTCGAGGTAGGTATGAGCATCGATCCACCCGCCGATCTCGATTACTCCGGCCTCAAACATCCGACTCCTTCGACTCCTCCGATTCCTCCGACTCGGTAGTGAATTGACTCAGGTTGGAACGGCTGCTACAATTCATGTGGAGTTTGAACACTTGTTTTGGACAGGGGGAAGGAACGTGTTAAACGGGCGAAAGTCGGCGGTAGGTCTTGCTCTGGCGATCATTCTTGTCGTCGCGGCTGTATCCGGCATCTGGGCCGCTGAACCGACCACCAAAGGCGTTGAGCCGGTATCATGGGGCAAGGTGTTCGGAAGAGTGTATGACGCCGCAACCGGCCAACCGATCGCCGGCGCGACGGTGGTCGTCCAACAGGACGGACAGTTCGCGGACAAGGGCCGCACGGTTGCGGAGACCAGTCCGATCGGCGAGTACAAGTGCGAGGCGGAGCTTGGCAAAGTCTCCAGCAAGATCAACTTTGGAAGGTTTCTCAGCACTGGCCTGGTAGGTCTCTTCTCCGGCGGGGCCAAGGAAGTCAGCAAACGAGTAGACGTCTCTCGTCTCAATCTCCGAGTCACGAAAACAGGTTATCAGCCTTTCGAGAGCGTCGTCGTGTGCAGGACCGTGGACGCCGCCAGTTTCAACGTTACGATGGAGCCGATACTCCTGACCGGCGCCAAAAGCTCGGAGGTATCGACTTCCGCCGACGGATGGGGCGTGGTCAAGATAGAAGACTTCGCGATCGAGCCGGCCATTTTGCGTCCCGGAGAGAAGGCTGTCATAAAGGCGCGCGTAAGATGCCCAGCCACCATAAAACCGGACAAGATGATGATGAACGTTTACTCGGTCTCGCTCGGCTTCAAGACTCTGAAAATGGAGAAGAATCCCACCGGAGACGTACTGCTGTTTTCAAAAGAGATCACCGCGAAAAAGCCGAAAAAAGCCCTCGTTGAGACTGCTTTAGTGTTGTTAATGCTGTGTCCGCTCGACGTAGCTGAGGGTGGAAGCTCAAAGTCCTGTTTGTACCAAGTGGTCACAACGGACGCCGAAGCAAAGGCCGCTGAAATCAGGTCGGCGGCATATAAGCTCAGCCAGTCTAATGATAACGCGCAGGCCGTCGCGAAACGGAAGGAGCTTTGCGCGCTCCCGGAGGCGCTGGCATCCGATTTTGTCGACCTGGGCGCCTCCAGCTCGGTCCTTCACGATTACGCCACAACCGCTGACGCTCTCAAGCGGGCTGTGGACATTACACCCGAAAAAGAGCGCACATGGGTCGTGGGCAGCTACGCCCAGGCGCTGGTAGAGAACAAGCAGTACGACAAAGTAATAAGCGAGTTTGTGCCCGTCGTGGAAGCGATCAAGGAGAAAGATCGTCCCAAGAAAGTGTCGGTCTACTTGATGGCCGCCATCGGAACCGCCTACATCGAGACCGGCCAGATCGACAAGGCCAAGGCCATCAATGAGGCGTTGACGAAGTGGCCGACACCTGTGGGAGATGCGAGCCTTTCTGAATTCCACAAGAAGCTTCGCTTCGCTCAGGCGGAAGCCGCGCTTAAGTCCAACCCGCAAGACGCGCAGGCGCTGGCGGACTACGGTCGGGCGCTGCTCGACCACGGCCGGTGGGAAGAGGCTGTCGACAATCTGCGCGCGTCCTTGAAAATCGATCCCAGTATTCCCGCGGTTAAATGGGACCTTGGATACGCCCTGCTCCACGCTCAGGGATCCGACACGGCGGTGAAAGAGAACTTCGACGAAGCCCTTGTCGAGGCGGAAAAGCAGGTCGGGCTCGGTGAGGGCCAGCAGAAGTCAAAGGACTTCTTCGCCTGGCACAAACTGGGTCTGTTGCTGTATCGCAAGGCAATCCAGCAGCAACAGGCGTCGAACTCCTCAGCGGCGGAAACGTTCAAGCGCAGCCAGGAGATGTTAGTCGAGGCGCTTAAGTGCGGCCGCGCCGGCATGGTCGTCAATGAGGGCTACTACTCATATATGATCGGATACACCGGCCCCAGAGTCAAGGCAATCGCCGGTTTTGCGTATTCCGAGGCAAACAGCGACTTCCTGATGCTTGAGAGCCTGCGCGTTTTGGAGACACATCCTACTGATTATCTGGCTCATTTCAACATAGCCACCGCGCTCATCGACTTGGGACAGATAGACCTTGCGACGCTGGAACTGCAAAAGACAACGGAGCAGAAACCGGATTTCTGTGAGGCCAAGTTCGCAAACGCCTTGATAGCCAGGCAGACGGGCAAAGATGCCGACGCCGTGGCTATGCTATGCGAATTGACCAAGCTGAATCCGCGACATCCGCGCGCTAATCTGACGCTGGCTGAGATGTACACCGCGGAAGGAAACATGGAGCAGGCTGCGGCGTGCCTGGCTCGTCACGCGCAGTATTATGGTCGGCAGAACTGAAATGAAGCGGCCCAATGCGTTTGGTCGAATCGCTCTTGCGTGGCTGGCGCTCGTAGTTCTTCTTACAACTCCGGGCGCCGCTCGCGCGCAACTATTCCAGAAGACCGACCCGCAGCACGAAATAGACCTCGGCCGGCGGGTCGCCAAGGAAGTGGAGCGAACAGAGCCGCTGTCCAAGGAGAAGGCGGTACAGGACCGCGTTCGCCGGGTGGGCGCCGCTTTGGTCGAGCGCCTCGAACCCAAAGTGTACCCCTATGAGTTCAAAGCTCTTGCCAGTTCGGAAGTCAACGCGTTTTGCCTTCCCGGAGGCTTCATCTACATTTACGAAGGCCTGCTTGGTCTGATGCCGGACGACAATGAGCTCGCGTTTGTACTCGCTCACGAGATGGCCCACGCGTCCAATCGCCATTGGGCTCAGCAAACCAACAAGCTGAAGAAGGTGGGGGTTCTTGGCATCCTCGCGTCGGTGGCGGTGGGCGACACCGGCGGGTATATCGCCTCTCTGGCCACCTCACTTATGGGAATGCACTATTCGCGCGAGCAGGAGAGTGAGGCCGACGCCGCGGCTTTGGATTACATGTGGAAAGCGGGCTACAATACGAAGGGCGCCGCTGAGGCGATGCAGATCATAGTGGGCCTGGAGAAGGGGCGCAGCACGCCAAAGTACTTGAGGAGCCATCCTCCCGCCAAGGACCGACTGAATAAACTCCAGACGAAGTCCGAAGCCCTGAAAACTCAGACGCGCCCCGCGGATTCGACCTCGACTTCATCGGCCGTCGATGTCGCCATCGACGTGTCGACGGTCGTAGGCGACATTTCGGCCTATCAAGTCGCCTCGAATGACTGGTTTCCGATGGCCGTCGGCAACGAATGGACGTACCAGGTGCAGGGCAAGGACGCATCGTCCTACACTGTCTACACTGTGCGCATCGTGAGCGCGATTCAGGCGGGGGGCGGATATGTTTACCGCGCAGAGACGTCATTTGGCAAGAAGACGAGCGTCTATTATCAACTGCTTTCGACTTCGGACCAGGTTTGGCGGCGGAACCGCCTCACATCCGCGGACAGCAAATGGCAGATAGAGCAGGTCACGAACGCCCCTGCCGAACAGCCGTTAGAGCTTGACAAATGGCGGTATTCCCTCGTTGGGACGGAGGAGATATCGGTCCCGTGCGGAGCGTTTTCGGCTCGCAAGATCAAGAAGCAGGGCGGAGAGCCGGCCAATACCTTCGATATATGGTTTGTTCAGGGAGTCGGCCTGGCGAAAAGGGTCTGCGAGGAGACGGGAGTGACCGAGACGCTGACGGCGTATAAGGTCAACCCAACGCCCGTGAAGCAGGAAGTGCCCGCGCCGGAGGCTGCGAAACCGGAGGCTGCGAAAGCAGAAACAGCCGCGCCGGAAGCCGCGAAACAAGAGACAGTTGTTCCTGAAGCCCCGAAACAGGAAACGCCTGCTACGGAACCCCCAAAACAAGAAACGGCCGCGCCGGCGCCCGCGGCGACGGGCACGGAATCCCCGGCTCAGCCATAGATCGCTGGGAGATCAAAGTGGCTCAGTCACTGTTCTTGGCTTCACGCGCTGCGTCAAGGATGTGCGTGAGCCGTACCACGTCCTTCCTAAGCAGCATAGAGCTCCTTTGCGCCCGCGACTACTTCGTCACGGAAGTAGCGGCTCAGGTCCTCCGGAGTCCGCAGGTCCACTTTTCTGCCGGCCATTTCCGATAGCTCTCGTTCCATTGCCGACAACCGCGGCATGCTGGGCTCTCGTTCCGGCTCGAACTCGACGAGCACGTCAACATCGCTATCCGGCCCGAAGTCGTCGCGGAGCGCGGAGCCAAAGAGGGAGAACTTCCTGATGTAGTTCCTTTGGCAGAAGTCAACTACCTGGTTTATATCTTCGAAAAAGTGAGCGATTGAAGTCATGGCGCTTCACCGTTCCAAGTATACGGCTACGAGCCACGTTGTCAAGTCACGAAAGGCCAGGGTAACAGTTCAGTCTTCCGGGAATTGTCATTTCGAGCAACCGACCCCGATGCATCAGGGTTGTTCCCGAAATGAAACACATGGCTTATCCTGCGGGAACGGCCTCTCTTAGCTGACGTTTCATCGTTGCGACCTGTAGAGCAGCGCCTCCGGCGTTTCATTAGGAGCGGAGCGCCAGCGGAGTCGAGAGATCTGCTTTTGCTGTGGTAAGTTCCGGAAAAAGCAGATTCCTCGTCGTTCCTCCTCGGAATGACGTCCTCCGGGGCTTCTTTTGGTATACGTTCGGAATGACATTCCCGTAGAACTGAACTCTTACAGGCCAGGAATTCCTTTACACCAGCACCCTCGTTGCTTCTTCCGGGGTGGTGATTCCGTCGAGAACCTTTCGCTTTACGTCTTCGCGCATTGTCCTGAAGCCTTTAGCTTTGGCCGCTTCCAGGATTTCCGAGTACGTCGCGCCATTTCCTATCATGGAGGCCAGGTCCTTGTCGATTGTCAGTACTTCGTAGACGCCGGTGCGGCCCTTGTAGCCGGTGTGTCTGCAGTTGTCGCACCCTTTGCCACGGTATATGGCGTTACCCGCGATTTCTTCCGACGTGATTCCAAGATAGCCAAGCGCTCCGGCGTCGGCGTCAACTGGTTCCCTGCAATCCCGGCAGATCAGTCGCGCCAGCCTTTGTGACATGACACCGATGAGCGAAGCCCCCACGAGAAACGGTTCCACTCCCATGTCCGTGAGCCTGCCTATGGCTCCAATTGCGTCATTCGTGTGGAGCGTGTTCAGCACCAGGTGACCGGTGATAGCGGCCCTGAGCGCCAGCAGTTCGGTTTCCAGGTCGCGAGTCTCTCCGACCATGATGACATCCGGGTCGTGACGGAAGAACGACCGAAGAGCAGCGGCGAATGTGAAGCCTGCCTTGACGTTGACCTGCGCGTGGTTAACTCCAGGTATCACGTATTCGACCGGGTCCTCGATTGTCATGATCTTATGCTCGGGCGAGTTGACCTCCATGAGCATCGAGTACAACGTGGTAGTCTTCCCGGAGCCGGTTGGTCCGGTGACAATGATCATCCCATTCGGCTGGCCCAACCAATTCCGTATCTGTTCCAGGTCGGATTCACTGAACCTTAATCTATCCAGTCCAGGTAGCGAGGCGGACCTGTCGAAAATCCTCAAAACCAACGCCTCTCCGAAAACGAACGGCACGCTGCTTACCCGCAGGTCGTAGTCTTTGTCATTGTGGGTCATCATAAGCCTGCCGTCCAGGGGTACGCTGGTTTCCGACACGCTCATTTCGGCCAACATCTTGACGCGAGTTACGACACCGTGTCTTTGTGTCGGGTCGATGCGATCGACCTCGTGCATCACTCCATCGACGCGGTAGCGCACCTGAAGCTCGGTATCTCTTTGAGGCTCGAAGTGAATATCCGACGCGCCTGCGGCGATGGCGTTGATGATCAGCTCCTTGACCTTCTCGGCCACGGCTTCCTGAGAAGCGGCCTCCGTCCATGACAGCAGCCTGCGCGCTCCTTCGAGCTCATGGCGGCAGTTAGGGCAGAACGCGATGTGCTCCTCCAAGCGCTTCCTGGCCGTCAGGTCCACCTCGTTCTTCAGATAGGCTATGATCTCGGTCCTGGCTTGATCGCAGTTCATTCTCGTTCCTCCTTCAGCAGCGCCCGCAGCGTGTTGACCGCCGCGAACATGCGCGACTTTACGGTGCCGACCGGGACGCCCAAGGCGTCGGATATCTCGGCGTACTTCATCTCCTGGAAATGGGACATCACGAAGACCATTTTTTGACCGTCCGGAAGCTCCCCGATCGCCTGGCGCAATCTCCAGCGGCGGTACTCCTCCATCAAATGGACCTCCGGCTCGATCTTCTCGTTAGCCCGGATGTTTTCGAACGGACGAGAACCGTTACGGTCCTCGTGCGCAAGCGACGCCTCAGGGTAGCGCGCTTTCAACTTCCGGCGTTCGCAAAGGTAGTAGTTCTTCGCTATGCGGAAGATGTAGCTTGAGAGCTTGCCCTTTGGGCAGTATGCCTCACGCGCTCGCCACAACCGCAGGAAAACTTCCTGCAGGTAGTCTTCGGAGGTCTCCTGGTCCCACGTGAGGGAGAACAGGAACCTCCTGATCGGTCCCGAATACCGATTGTAGAGTTCGTCGAAGGCCGCGAAATCGCCGCGCTTCACCAACTCCATCAACTCGACATCAGTCAGCCGGTCCAAGCCTTCGGCCATCTTCTTTCGGTCCTCGCCTGCGCAGTTACATTAGGTAGAATGCGTTTTGGCGGAAAAGGTTCACTGCAGGCAGCGCCCGGCGGTTCCCTCCAGGTAACGTACCTGGAGGGATAGGGAAGGTAAGGTACCTGGAGGGATAGGGAACTTGCCGGCAAGCCGTCAGCCGCCAGCTATCAGCTATCCGCGATCCGTGGGTCATCAGGGGCCGACTGCTTGCAGGATTCTCGTTGGGCCTGAGCGAACACATTACCAACTATGGAACGCGAGCGCGACGAGTTACCTATAAACCTTGAGCGGCTTCGAGAGCAGTGGAAAGAGCTCGGCCTCGTGCCGGATGAAACTTATCGGCCTCAGAGGCTGACCGCCGGAAGGATAGATTTCGACGAGGAACCGATCGAGGTCGCCGCCGTCTTCGACAACGACGATTACCAGGGCGGACCGCGGCGGACGGTGCGCGACGTTATCGAATCGCTGCGGCAGGAGCTCGAAGAGACCAAGGACACGTTTGCCAAAGAACTGCGGCAGACCAAGGAAAGCCATCTGCTGGAGCTGCGAAGCCTTAAAGGGTTGACCCTCGACTTGGCTTCGCTTGTCTACGAGCTGACGGAAGAGATGAAGAAGGACAGGGCCAGGCGGCCATGGTATCGGATAAAAAAGAAGTGAACGGTGAACAGTCAAGAAGAAGTGATCGGTGACCAGTGAACAGTGAACGGAACCGCCGCCAGCTTCTTCCGACTCCTCTCTTAAACTTGGGGTTTTTCTTTACTAGGAGCCTGTCCGACTATCCACCTGCGGCAAGCATTTGTTGCGCCGGCAAGTATGGTCGGCTGGGCCTGAATCCATTATTGTTCCGTTCTTTTCGTGTGCGGTTGGCTTGTTTTCGCGAAACGCCAACCTCAATGGCGCTGTCTACGCAGCAACCAACAACGGCGTAGCGTTTTTCGGGAGCACGGCGACTCTTGCGGCCTGCTGTGCCATTGCCTTCGCTCCGTACCTTGCCAGCTTCAAGAGATCGTGCGCGGCACAGACGAAGCTCCATTCAGCTTCACACGCTTCCTGACCTCGCATCGAGAACCGCCGGAAACCGCGACATTCCTTTGTCTGTCCGAATACCGGCTCCACCGTTTCCTTGCGCAGACCATACTTCGCGCGGCCTTCGTCGGTCAATACCTTCGCCTTCATTCTCTCGCGGGTCGTGCTCTGCTCGGTCACCGGCTCCGGTTTGGCGTCTCTATACTCTCGATGTTTGAGCCTGCAAGGAGGCATATACACGTCGATATTCTTCTTCTCCAGAATCTCTACGTTCGTATCCGAGTAGTAGCCTGCGTCCAGGCTCATCTCATCAGGCAACTGCCCGGTGTTTTCTTCTATTCTTGCAACCATATCTTCGAGGCGCTGGGAGTCCGCCGCCTGGTTTGTCACCATCGTCGCCACGATAACCTGATATTCACTGTCCACAGCAGCCTGAGCGTTGTAACCTTGCACGAATGACTTGTCCGCTGCCTTCATTATTCGCGACTCAGGATCAGTGAAGTTCCTCTGGGCCTTGTCGTCAGGAACGCCAATCGGCTTCTTTCGAGGTCGGCCACGCTTTGCGGGCATCGACTCAGCGCCAGGAGGATCACCCTCATGATCATCAGCGCCCAGCGCTTCCTGGGCTTTCGCATCAGCCTCAAGCTCCGACATTGCTTGCCTTATCTTCGCAAGACGATTCTTGCGAAAGGCGAACTCCGCAGGCAGTTCATCTCCACGCACATCACTGCCCAGTTCCTTGTCCTCCTGATCGTCTATTTGTTCGGCAGCGGCAAGTAACTGGGCTATCTCCAACTCCAACCTTGCCGACTCCTCTTTCATCCGACCGTAGCTCATGGCTTTATGCTTGGACGCGTTCGCTTTCTGCTTGGTTCCATCCAGGGAAACGTGACCGAGTCGCGCCATCCCAGCCCTCCGGCACAGCGTCAACACCTGCTTGAACATCCCCGCTAAAGCCGCCAGATGCTGCTTGCGAAAGTCCGAGATCGTCCGAAAGTCCGGGTGATTACCCGCCGCAAGCGCCCGGAAAGCCACGTCATCCTCAAGCTTCTTCGCGATCTTCCTGGAAGAATAGACCCCCGTACAGTACGCATAGAACAGTATCTTCGTCATCATATGCGGGTGATACGGAGGATAACCCGCAAGGCTCTTTTCATACTCCCCCTCAATATCCCAAAGGTCCATCTCGTCTATGGTGTCACTAACAAAATACGACAGATGCCCCTC
>JAUSGG010000129.1 GCA_030649165.1 Armatimonadota bacterium | reverse complement strand
TCCACCTATCATTCCACCACAGCAGCTTATGCTTGGCTTTTAGACAGCAGCGAGAATCCACAGACACGGGGCGCATAGATTGACAGGGAAATCAGTGGACACGGAGACAGAACAGCAGAGATTATTTTGGACAGCATTGGGTTACAATACAATATGGTTTCGTTCAGGGTTTTGGCGTTACACCCGTTACTTTTTGCCAAAGCCCTTTTCGGCGTTGTACGGGGTAGAGGTTTGGTTAGGGATGGAACGCAGATTAACGCAGATAGCGCAGACTAACGCGGTTAGGGATTGATATATGAGCTTGAGTAACTTGGTGAGGCTTGGAATCCACGCAGGGCATTTTAGGGACCTGTCGAATCTGATTGGAGCGGGCGCGAGGTCGGCGCAGATCGAGGGGCTTGCTCCGGCGGCGAAAGCGTACTATCTGGCGGGGCTGTTTCGGGAGTTGGGCCGCGCGATCTTCGTACTCACGTACAGTAAAGAGCAGGCGGAGCGGCTGCAGGGGGATTTGGTCGCCTTCGGTCTATCGGAGGACGAGGCGCTGTACTTTCCCGCGGTCGAGACGCTGCTGTACGAAGAAGCCCTTCCCGATTTTCGCGTCATAGGGCATCGCCTGCTGACGCTAAACGCGCTCTCGAAAGGGCAGAAGGCGGTCGTAGTCGCGCCCGTTCACGGGGCTCTGCGCAAGACACTATCTCCCGATGCCGTGCTCGCAGGTCGCGTGTCCGTGAAGCTCGGAGATTCTCTCGACGTAGATGATTTCCTGGGCCGGCTCGTCCACCTGGGCTACGAGCGGGAGGAGATCGTCGACCGCCACGCGCAGTTCAGCCGGCGGGGCGGGATCATCGACATCTTTCCTTCAACGCACGAGAACCCGGTCCGCATCGAGCTTTTCGGCGATGAGGTGGAGAGCATCCGGGAATTCGACGCGGGCAGCCAGCGGTCGATCCACAAGCTCCAGTTCTTGGAGATATTGCCCGCCAGGGAAATCCTTCTAACAGAGGAGACGGCCGCGAAAGCGGTAAAGGAGCTGCGCGCGGACCTGGAACGCCGGGTCGCCAATCTGGAGGCGGAGAGTCTCATCGCGGAATCGGAGAAGCTGGCGGCGAAGGTCGAGGACGACATCACGCGCCTGTCCAACCTGGCCTACTTCGACGGCTGCGAGTATTATCTGCCGTACGTAAGTCCGGAAGGCTCGACCGTGCTCGACTACCTGCCCGAAGACGCCGTTGTTGCCCTTGACGAGCCGCTGCAGGTGAGGTCGCACTGGGACTCGATCGAGGAGGAGACTGTCGAGACGCTGACGGTCAGGGTCGGTCGGGGTGAGGCGCTGCCGCCGCCGAAGCCGCACAATTTGACTTTCGAGGCGGCGATGAAGCGGGTTGCCGCAAATCAGAAGCTCTTCTTCTCGCTGCTTGCGAGGCCGATCCCGTGGGCGCATTTGCAGCATCACATCTCCATACAGAGTTCGCAGATGGACGCGTTTGGTGGAAGGCTGGACCAGATGGTCGAGCAGATCAATGCTTGGCTTACCCACGGTTCAATGATAGTGGCCATGAGCGCGCAGGACCGGCGCTTGACGGAAATCCTGACCGAGCGGAGCGTGTCCTCCGCGAACCTGACAGACATCGAGCAGGCGCAGCCGGGCGTGTACGTAGTCCATGGCGGCGCGCACGGCGAGGGGGCGGCTACCCTGAGCGGCGGGTTCAAACTGCCGGACGCGAAGCTGATGGTCCTGACGGACTCGGAAGTATTCGGGATCAGCAAGCTCCACCGTCCGCGGCGCGTATTCCGCGAGGGCGTCCCGATCACGACGCTTCTCGACCTCAAGATCGGCGACTATGTCACGCACATCAACCACGGCATCGGCGTTTATCAGGGGCTGAAGACGCTTGTGATAGACGGCGTGGAGCGCGACTATCTCCTTCTGGAATACGCGGGCGAGGATAAGCTCTACGTCCCGTCGGACCAGATCGACCGGGTCCAGAAGTACATCGGCGCGGAAGGCCAGCCCCCGCAGGTGCATCGCCTGGGGGGAGGGGAGTGGGCCCGAACGACGCGGAGGGTGAAGCAGGCCGTTAGGGAAATGGCCAGGGAGCTGATCGACCTCTACGCGTGGCGGCAGTCGGCAGGCGGCTACAGTTTCGGGCCCGATACGCCGTGGCAGCAGGAGATGGAGACAGCGTTTGCCTACGACGAGACCCCCGACCAGATGGAGGCCATAGGCGACGTAAAGCGCGATATGGAGGAGCCGAAGCCGATGGACCGGCTCATCTGCGGGGATGTCGGCTACGGCAAGACCGAGGTCGCTATCCGCGCCGCGTTCAAGGCAGTCAACGAGGGCAAGCAGGTGGCGGTGCTGAGCCCGACAACGATCCTCGCGCAGCAGCACATGAACACTTTCGCCAGCCGGCTGGCGGCGTACCCGGTCAACATCGAAATGCTGAGCCGCTTCCGGTCCAAGAAGGAGCAGAAGCAGACGATCGAGGGGCTGAAAACGGGCGCGGTGGATGTCGTCATAGGGACCCACCGTATGCTGTCGAAGGACGTGGAGTTCAAGAACCTGGGCCTGCTGATCGTTGACGAGGAGCAGCGGTTCGGCGTGGCGCAAAAGGAGCGGTTGAAGCAGCTCAAAAAGTCGGTGGACGTGCTGGCAATGACGGCGACGCCAATCCCGCGCACGCTGCACATGTCCCTTTCCGGAATTCGCGACATGAGCGTGATAAACAACCCGCCGGAGGGACGTTCGCCGATCAAGACCTACATCAAAGAGGTCGACGAAGAGGCGATCCGCGAGGCGATAATCCGCGAGCTGGACCGCGACGGCCAGGTGTACTTCGTCCATAACCGGGTGGAGAACATCGGGCACGTGGCGGCGAACGTGCGGAAGCTCGTCCCGTACGCGAGGATCGAGGTCGCGCACGGGCAAATGGACGAGGACGACCTGGAGCGCGTGATGCTGGACTTCTACGACCGCAAGTTCGACGTGCTGGTCTGCACGACGATTGTCGAGTCGGGGCTGGACATTCCGAACGTCAATACGATCGTCATCAACGACGCCGACCGTATGGGACTCGCGCAGCTTTACCAGCTCCGGGGCCGCGTTGGCCGCTCCGACCGCCAGGCTTACGCCTACCTGCTGTACAAGCGGGACAAGATGCTGACGGAGATCGCTGAGAAGCGGCTCGACGCGATCAAAGAGTTCACCAGCCTTGGTTCCGGGTTCAAGGTGGCGATGCGAGATTTGGAAATCCGCGGGGCCGGAAACCTGCTCGGCGCGGAACAGCACGGTCAGATGGCGGCGGTGGGTTTCGACCTGTACTGCCAAATGCTGTCGCAGGCGGTGATGGAGATGAAGGGCGAGGAGGTCGAGGAGTTCAACCTGCCGCCGGTCGATTTGCCGCTGGACGCGCACATTCCGAACCAGTACATCCCGAACGAGGTACTGCGCATTCTGTTCTACAAGAAGATGGCGGCAGTCAGGTCGGCCAAGGACGTGCAGAAGGTCCAGGAGGAGTTGGAAGACCGTTTCGGCGACCCGCCGCAGCAGGTGTGGAACTCGCTCGCCGTGCTGCGTCTGCGGCTTCGCTGCCAGGAGCTGGGCATCGCATCCATCGGCACGGACCGGAACCAGATTCAGGTCCGCCTCTCGCCGGGTGTACGCATTCCCCCGCAGATCTGCCACGATCTGTCAATCGAACACCGCCGGCACAAGTGGGCCCCCGACCACGTGCTGATCAACCCCGCGACTACGCGGATACTGTCGGAGTTGGAGGATGTGGTGGAGGTTATCGCTCGGGCGTTGAGGAGGGCGGGGATGAGAGTTGCGTAAGAAGGTACGAGGGATGAAGAATGAGGTATGAGGACGAAAGGTTTTTAGGGTTATAGGTTTATAGGTTTATAGGTTTGTAGGGGCCGGAGTTGTCGGATTAGAACATCCGACTCTGGCTTTGGGGTGGCGATCGGAAATCGCCACCCAGGCGGGGGGTTGCACGAGGCCGTTCCCGCGGGATAGGGGTCTATTTTCGAGGTAGTGGGAGGAGTCGAGGAAAACGGAAGGGGCCCGGCGGTTGAAACCACGGCTACAAGGACGCGAAGTCGGCCCGCGGCGACTGGTTGCGCCTCAGCGGGACATGCCGCCATGCTACGGAGCGATCGAGTTCTGTTCGATCTGGGGATACAACTTGTCGAGCAACGCTTGAATCTCGGCCGTCAGCTTCAATGCCGTAACGATGCGGCAGTAGGCTCGGATGTCGTCCAGATCGAGGCGGCGACCCTGGCGGTCTTTGAGCCATTTCTGGCACACCTGATAACCGCCGATCCGGCGCTCCCAGACCTCTTCCGGAACCGGGCCGAAGTACTGCGCCCCGTTGATGTACACGCGCCGTTCTCCGCGCTCGTAGCGCAGGCCGGCCTTAGCGCCCGTTCCTACACGGCCGTCGCCTTGGCCTTCGAACTTCGCCGCGGGCGGGTTCAGTTCCGGAGAGCGCAACAGGTGCAGTTCGGTCAGCCGCCGGCCGAGCGCGGATACTTCGGCGAAAAGCTCGGCGTCGGACGTGAAGGGGACGCGAGGGAAGTCCATGCGCAGGAATTGGGCGTACTTCTCCCGGTAAGAGGGCGCGTAGAGGACTCCGTATATGTAATGGAAAACCTCCTCCGGCGTCGGTTCGCGTCCGTAAGCCTGCGCCAGCGCGGTTATCAGCTTGGGGTTCAGGTTCGGCTCTCGATCCGCGATTTCAAAGTGGGAAAACAAGTCTCGCTTGCCGTCGGGGTAAAGGTAGAGTGGATAATGGTAATCGGTCGTCTTGAGGGAAACAGCAACATGCTCCGAGAGACCGGGGCACACGAAAGCGTGCTGCCAAGATCCCACGTGTTCCACCCGACGCGGCGTGACCAACGCCAGGTTTTCCTGCAGCATATTGCGCATGACTTTGGTGCGCGGCCTACAGATGAAACCGCAATCGCGGCCCGTATAGTACGTGTAGCGGACGTCGAAAGGCCGGTAGAGCAAAGGCACGATGTTCTGCCGCGTCGGCCCTGAATCCATTAGGTCTTTCTGTGCCAAGGCCACCTTCCAGTCTCGCGCGTCTTTACCCAGTTTGTACCCTTCACGAGCGAGTTCGGGTTCCATTCGAGAGAAGACGGTCACCGTTTTCCAGACGTCTTCCGGCGACCAGCCAATTGTCAGGTTATCCCTGGCAGTGACGATGCCGACGCTGTTTACGGGAAAAATATCCGGAACGGACGGGAAACGGCGGTAATCGGCTTCAAGCGCTTCGTCTCTGGGAACGAAAAAGTAAGAGGGGGCGCTCGGCGAGAGCAAACTCCAACCGGTGTCGGCCAACTCGCGATCTTCGAGCCAGGAGTATTTCACGTCACGAACACCGTAGAGATCGGCGTGTCGGACCGTGGAGTCGCCCTTTCGCTCACCGCGCTTGACAAAGAAGGCGATGGCCACACCCTGGCGTATGTCGAACACGTTCTCGTCCTTGCCGCCGTCCGGGCAAGTCTCGCGCTTGAGCGAGTTGCCGTGGAGGTCGAGGACGTAGATGTCATCGAACGTGCGCATCAGACTCTGACGCATGCCGCGGAACGTGGGGTTGTCCAGATAGCTGTGGTTGGTAATCATCCCGACGACTCCGCGGCCGGCCTGCTCGATCTTCCACTGCGCGAAGCGCAGGAACTTGACGTAATCGTCCTGCAGCCACTTGGGATTCTTCTCGCCGAGCGGCTTGCCGTCCACTGTCTTGTAAGTGTCGATGAGTCCGCGAATCCAGTTCCCTATGTTGCTCGAATGTCCCGAGTAGGGCGGGTTGCCGAGGATGACCAGGATGGGGGTTTGCCTCTTCACTTTGCCCGCGAGGCGGGATTCCTCAGCCAGGGACGAAAGCCCCGGAAGCCTGCTCTGTTCCAGTTCCTCAGCCTCAAGCGTGTTGGTGAGGTAGAAGGGCACGCGCTCGTCATCGGACAGGCGGTGGCCGAGTTCCTCAAGGAAGAAGCTCATCTTAAGATGGCCGACGGCATAAGGGGCCATCATCAGCTCGAAAGCGTAGAAGTTATTCAGGATATGCCCACGGATGAAATCTTCGCGGCCTCCCGCGCCGTATTTGCTCTCGAACTCACGGACTGCTTCCTGCGCGGCGCGCGCGACGAAGGTCATAGTGCCGGCGGCGGGGTCCAGCAGGGTTACACTGTCTGAAGCGAGACCGTCGGACTTGCCGAACTCGGTCTTGAGCAATTGGTGAAGCGACCGCACGATGTAGGATACGACCGGTTCCGGCGTGTAGTAAACGCCGCGCCGCTCGCGCTCCGTCGGGTCGTATTCAGCCAGAAAAGTTTCGTAGAAATGAACGATTGGATCGGATCCCTTACCCTGGTGATAGTAGCGGTCGAGGATGCCGGCGGCGTCGGCCACCGCCAGCGCCTCGGCGATGTCGTCTACGGGCCATTCGAGCTGTGGGGGCAGGTCGCCCAGCGAGATGAAGCGGAATAGGTCGCGCAAGACACCGATCGTGTGCGGAATAAGGTCGAAAGCCGCGCGGCGGCTGAACCCGCCGTCCGCGCGAGTGCGGGCCGCGAACAGGCCGTAAGTGATAGTCTGCGCGTAAAGGTCGGCGAAGCTCTCCCTTGTCAGACCGCCGATGAGAAACTGTTGGAAGGCTTCGTAAAACCCCGCGAGCTCGCCGGACTGCTCTTCGGCCAGTTGCTCGGCCACGACGTCCCGAAGAAAGCGGGTGCGCCGGGCAAGTTGGACGGCGAGTTCTTCGGCGGTGGTCGCTCGCGGCAGGGAGAAATCCAGAAACCTATCGAGGAGCTGCCAAAGCTCGTCCGGCTTCTCCGGGGGCGGCGCGGCGCCAAGCTGGTTCAGCACGTAGGGGCGGGCGGCCAAGGTGGAGTCGATTCGTTCCCCGTTCCGGTACAGTCGGAACTCCAAGAAATTCGTGAGAATCAGGTTGGGGAAGGTGGCGCGGTAGCGGCGAAGCTGCTCGGACTCCTCCACCCGGCCCAAGTCTTCCTCGGACGGGTTCTTGGCTTCGATGTAGCCTATGACTCGGTCCACGCCATTCCACAGGCGGAAGTCGGGGTTGCCCGCCTCCGTTTTCTTGGGAATGGTCGTGACGTGGACGCGATCCCGACCCGTGGCTTTGGCCACCTCCCCGAGCATGCTTGACAGAGCGCCGTAGAAGCTTTCTTCCCTGGCGTCTCCGGCTCGGACGACTCCCGCCAACTGGTCGAGATATGACTTCAGCAGCTTCTTCTTGTTTATGCTCATCTCGTCATCGCCGTCCCAATCTTCTTCCTGCTAGTCGACCGGCTCACCTCTTTACTATGGGTGTTCAATGCGGGGGCGTCCGCCGTAGCTGATCCTCACCGGCTCCCCGTCCTTCAGGATCGACACCCGAGCGCCTTCCATTACCAGCGTATTCGCGCAACTGTTGGCCGGGGTTGCGATGAGGCCCTGGTCGTCCACTTCCGCGATGACCCGCTGTCTCTTGGCGAGCGCTTCGGCTTCCGGCAAATCCTTTGTCTGGCTTTCGATGCGGTGAATGGCGCGGACGATGGCGGCGACGGAGTCGAAGCCATAGCCGATCGGCTGGTAGCCGGGGCCTTCCCAGGGCACGAACTTGAAGAAGTCGGGGTTAACGAAGTTGTGCCTGGTTCCGCCGAGGCCAAGCCCTTCGAGGTAGCAGTGGGTGACGCCGCGGAACTGGTCATCGTGCTTGATCATACCCGACCGGCCTTCGCCTTCGCAGAACATGGTCAGGCACTGCTCGTTACTGCCGGAGCCGTCGTCGGGATAGCCGAGGCCGTTGGTGACGGACAGGATGGCTCCGTTTTCGAACCGGACCCGGCCATTTGCCCAGAGGTAACCTTCGTTTCCATTCGGGAAGCGGCCCTTGACTCCTACGACCGACACCTCGACGGGACGAAGACCCGTTATGAAGTAAACCAGATCGACGTAGTGACAGCCGACATACGTGAACGGGTCGGACCTGTCCGTAGTAAACCAGTTCTGGAAATTGGAGCTTCTGTAGAAGTACGGCTCGATCAGTTTTGCCTCGCCCGCGGCGAACTCGCCGAAATGCCCGAGTCGATAGCTTCGCCTGGCGATGAGGGATCGGCGGTCGAAGCGCTTGTGATACTCGATGCCGACGAAAAGGCCCTTTTGACGCGCGGCCTGCTCGATCTCGGAAGATTCGTCCTGCTTGAGGACGAGAGGCTTCACGCAGAGGATGTGCTGGTCGCGGTCCAGGGCGGTCATGACGGCTTCGTAGTGCATGTCGTCGGGCAGAGCCACCACGACGATTTGGCGCGGGGGCATTGCGGCGATGATCTGTTTATACAGATCGGGGTAGAGATTGCCGGGAGGTTCCGAGAGTGACGGGTGCGCCCTGAAATCCTGACCGGGGAACGCCAGCACGAACTCTTCGCTTTCGGCGAGGGCCTTTAGCGGAGGGCTGTTCAGCGCGCAAACGGCGATATTGCCCGCGAACCCGGTTCGCTGCAGGTGATAGATGGAGGGCAGGAGCACGTCGTTGGTGATCATGCCTCCGCCGATTATGGTGATGTCGAGTCTGTTTGTCATGGTGTCCTCGATTCTGAGTCGGAAGAGTCGAAGGAGTCGGGGGAGTCGAAGGTTCCGGAATGACCTCACCCCAGCCCTCTCCTATAAGGAGAGGGAGTTAGCTCTGAACTCGATTCCTATCGTTCTCCATCCGTGTTTATCTGCGTTCTGCGTTCTTCTCTGAACCCAACCGATCGCGGAAAGCTTCCGATACGATCTCGTCGATTGCGGCCTCCTGGTCGGGTGAGAGCGGCGGCTCGGTCTCCTCGGCAAGGAGGCGCCGCGCTTTCTCGTCCGCCATTCTCTCGAAACGCTCTCGGTCCAATGAGTTTCCGGCGCCCCAAGAGGGCGCGTCGAAGAACGGCGAGAGCAAAAGCTCGTCCTTGAAGTGAAGCGCCGTATGCTCGCTTGCGACGGTGTTGCCGGCAATACCGGCCGCCTCGATCACGTCGAGCGCGAGGGTATCGTCATTGACCTCGATTCCCCGGACGCAGCGGCGCACGTAACGGGCGATCTCATTGTCGATCACAAGCTGCAGCGGGCTGAACGTGAGCGCGTTCTCCAGGTGGCCGACCGTGCCGAACCCGATCGCGCCGGCGGTCACCGCGCCCATCATCGTAAGAGCCTTATCGACACCCGCCTGCAGGCCGGGAACGCAGGCGTCGGTCTTCCCGCCGTGGACGCCGGACGGGCAGCCATAGTATTCGGAGATCAACTGCACGCGGGCGGCGATCAGGGGGATTCGCTCAGCCCCCGCATAGCCGAACTTCATCGAGCGCATATCGCAGTAGCCGGGGTTGATGTCGAGCGTCATCACGGCGTTCGCATCGACGGCAAATCCGAGGACCAGGCCACCGAGGGTCTC
Source organism: Armatimonadota bacterium (assembly GCA_030649165.1). Lineage (GTDB taxonomy): Bacteria > Armatimonadota > UBA5829 > UBA5829 > JAUSEB01 > JAUSGG01. The sequence goes on along the minus strand of JAUSGG010000129.1, from coordinate 2,579 downwards.
CGCGGCGCCAAGAGCGAGAATTCCCGCCGCGGTCATCGGCGCGGTCGCGCCGCCGCTCGGCATCGTGTCGAGGCTCTGCGGGAGTCCGCGTTCGAGATGGGCGAGCATGACGTCGGCCATCACCTGGTCGATGCAGAGCGGGCTCCTCGCCTCGGCGTATCCGACCAGCACGGGATTCCTTCGATGCTCTTCCCGTCCGCCGGCGACGACTTCGCCGATGCGGCAGATGTAATCGACGTCTCGGGCGTTGAAGGTCTCAATCCCGCCAAGCTTCTTCGTGCCTTTGGCCAATTCCGCGGCCATCACGACGGGCCGGACCTCGACCGGAACCTCTTGGGCCGAACACGGCAAGCCGGTGTAAGTGATCTGGTCCAGCCTGTCGGCCAGCTTGATCGCCTGGCGCACGTCGGAGATCGCCGCGGGCCGCCTGACACCGTCGAGGTCCCAGGTGAAACAGCAGAACCCGCCGGCGCTGACCGTGAAATCCTCGCGCACCCGGAGAGGCTCCGTGTGAAACTTGACCTGGGAATAGCGGACCGCCATGCGTTTTGGCCAACGGTCGGGGTTGGCGAAGTCGGCCCGCATCTTCGCCACGGCGGACTCTACGACCTCTTCCGGGAACTTCACGACGCGGGAGTCCATATCGACCCTGCAGCCGGCGGCGCGGAGGTACTCCAGCGCCTTCGGATGATCGATCTTCATCCCGATCCGTTCGAGTATGTGAAGGGCGGACGCATGTACGCGCTGCATGTCCTCCTGGCTGAGATAACGCAGCGGCTGCATTTGGGCTGTTTTCACCATTACGCATTCTTCTACGGTGGGAGGCGGGCGATTTCCTGCAGCGCGGGCCTTTAACGGCAAAACAGGAAAGATGGGAAAGGGGGAGAGGGAAAAGCATGGATCACGAAAGGACGAAGACACAACCAGCGTCCTATATCACCAATTCACCTGTTACCTTCACATCTTTGCTTTCAGGCTGTCGCTCTTCGCGCCAACACTGCACACCAAGTGATGCCGGTTCGCCCACATATAGCTGAGTTGCTCAAGAACACTTTATATTTTTATTGCATGCGCTTGACAATGGTCCTGGTCACGGGTATACTCCGTTCAAACAGGCTAGCTCTGAGCTGCAAGCCGGCCATAACGTCAATTTAGGAGAATATGGATATGCTTGGTTCGGCGGTTCTGGAAACAGCAATAGGTCTTGTTTTCATCTACCTGGTGCTGAGTATTATCGGAACGGCGCTTGTGGAAGCGTGCAGCGCCGTAACCAACTGCCGCGGCACAAACCTGAAAAAGTGGATAGAAAAGATGCTGGGCGAGAAGAATGCCAAGGTCTTCTACGATTTGCCCTTGATCGTCGGATTGCGAAAACAATCCCCCCATGAACACCTGACGTACCCATCCTACATACCCGAGAAGACCTTTGCTGAGGCGCTGACCTATATTCTGGCAGGCAGGCAATATACCAACGACCTCAACGTAGTTAGCCAAGGCGCGCAGGGCTTGGATGGGACCGGCATAGGCGATGTGGTCTCTTTCCTGGTCCAGAAGGCGAACGGAAACTTCGAAGTCTTTCAGTCCGAATTAGCCAAGTGGTTCACGGACTGCCAGGACAGGGTGACCGGCTGGTTCAAGGTTTCAAGTGTCAAGATTCTGATTGTCAGTGGCTTTGTCATTGCCGTTGTCTGCAATGTGGACACCATGCAGATTGCGAACACGCTGTATAAGCAGACGGAACTGCGTCAAGGCATCGCGGCCGCGTCCGGCAAGGCGGATTCGTTGATAGCGCCCGATGAGTTGAAGGAACTCGAAAAGGCCGGACTTGTTGGCTGGGGAGAGGACGGGTTTCTCGCTTACTGGAAGCAAAAGTCAACCGGCGGGACGAAACCCGCTCCAACGGGCCAGGCAGCGGGTGAGGCAAACGCCAAGCCGAGTGACAAGCCTAAGGGCAAGGCTGTTGCCCAGCCGAGCGGCGCCAAACCGGGCAAAGTCCACGATAAGCCAAGCAGCGGATTTGCGGGCAACGCGGTTGGCGAGAAGGTGGGGAAGGGGGACAAGCCGGACAGCGGTTTGAAGGTCGGCGCAAGAGTGGGCGGGATGATCATTGCAAAGATCATTGGCTGTCTATTGACCGCGTTAGCCATGTCGCTCGGCGCGCCGTACTGGTTTGAAGTCCTGAACAAGATGAATGAGACAATCCGCGCGACGGGACCGAAACCAGCCGCCCAAAGTCAGACTCAGAGTTCCGCCAAGCCCGGAGCGGGAGAACCCGGGCAGGATGGTCAGCGGTTGGAGAAACCTGTTACTCATCCGAAACCGTGAACATCGACGGCAATATCGCCTCTTGAAATTCTGAGCAACCGATCCTTCGGTAGCAGAGCGGCAGCGACGCTGCCGAAGGACGCACAAGTAAGAGGTCGCTGGCGCCCAGTTCCTTAGCCCGATTTATTCACGGAACGCTTGTTTTGCGGACGCCCCGCGGATGTCATCCTGAGCTTGCGAAGGATCTTCTCCCGGATAGCTGCAACGTCCAACTGCGAAGCCGAACCTGGCGCTTGTGCGATAGAAGATTCTTC
>JAUSGG010000018.1 GCA_030649165.1 Armatimonadota bacterium | reverse complement strand
AGGGGATTACCTTTGTCTTACGAGATAACCTATCTTATTAGCCCCAGTTAGCCCCCTCTCCCCCGAGCGGGAGAGGGATGGGGTGAGGGGTTTCCGTTTCGCATTCTGTTTGCACGCAGAGGTCATCGCGAATAATCCGGGCTATCAAGCGAGGACCTGTTCACGAGCAACTCCAGGTTGTGCGTGTAGGGCGGTCTTTCGCCGTTGACTTTCACATTGAGAAGCTTCTCGATAACCTGGTGGCACATGAAGCCGACGTACATGTATCTGCCGCCTTTCAGCATAACACGAGCAGTCTCAAGATCATACTCCGCCAAATCCAGCCGGTAGTCAACCCGGTCGCTCATAGTGAGTGTATTCCGCATTGGGACACTTCAGACCTGCTTAGCCTCGTGTCCGCATCTGAAACCGCCGATGAACGCGGATGGGATGTGGGCTCTGAGATGGGGATGGGGACATGGATGTCCTCGGAAGGCCGCCCCGGAGATGGATATCAGGACCGAGCAGGTGTCCCTAAGCGGCCGGCGCCAGCGGAAGGTTTTCGAGGATGACGGAGGGCAGTTCGCCTTTGCCCAAAACCTGCTTAGCGTCCAGTATCTCTATGCCTACCAGTACCTCGCCGGGACCGATGTTCAGAGCGATTTCCTCGTTGAGCCGAAGAGTGCGGCACTCGTATTCACCTTCGACGAGTCGTATGTAAAGAGCATCGACCTCTGTATCGTAACTGATTTTCATCCTGATCCTCCTCGAAGTCAGAAGTAGAATGTGTAGACCGTTATGACGACGATCAACCCTGGGTGGCGATTTCCGAATCCCGTCTCCGCCCGGCACGAAACCTCCGGGCGGAGACGGATGTTAAGATAGGTAACTCTCTCGCGAGCTGAGAGTTCAAAGATGAAACCGGGAAGTGGCCCGGAGCGGGGACGCTCCGGGCCACTTTCAACTCTGGGGGAACCACGCCGACCTAGGTCAGAAGCTGACGCATCACTGAGGAAAGAGTTCCCCTGATGTCTTCCAAAACTCCCTTTGTGTTCTCGTCTGTGTAGCCGAGTTCCGCCTTCGCTAATGCGAAAACCAGAAAGTCACTCGCCACAAGCATTGAAGGATTGTCCTTGTTATCGAGAACGAACCGCTCATAAAAGACATGGTCGCGATTCCAGTAGATCGTAAGCACACCGTTGGCAACTTCGGCGTCGAAGATCGGGCCAGCTGAGGTCATGGGTTGCGTGAGGAAACGACAGGGGAGCTTCGGCTCGCGCAGAACCTCCTGGGTTTTCCTTGGGACGCGGCTTCGCCCGGGTTGCCTTGCCTCCTCCTCCCGTTCTCTCAGTTCGCGTTCCTTCTTATCGCGCTCTCGCCGTTCGATCTCAATGCGCGTTCTTGGAAGTAGGTTGGCTTTCTGCGCGATCAACTGCTCGGCTTCTGAGTGACTGACCTGCGAGTCCTTCTCAGTCTTCCTCTCTTTCGCGTTCTGATTCTTGAGGCGGCTGATGTCATTGTAGACTTTGTCTCTTAGCTGGTCGATCAGCGACTGCTTGAACTTTGGGGATTGCTTTGTGAAATCCACGCCGACGACGTCATCAAGCACTCCTGGAAAGAAGATCTCCCCCCGTACGCGGTTCAGATCCGGATGCTTCTCACCCCATAGGCCGTACCAGCTCCCGCAGCCTATCTCGCGATTGTTTCGCATCAGGCAGAAGCCCTGGTTTTGCTGGTTGATGCCCAGTTCTTTGTTCATGTCTTGGCTGAGGTTAGGGAGTTTCACAATCCGAACCCGCACCTTCTCACTGCGCTCCCCTCCTTGTGCGTCCGTGTAACTCACATCCAAATTCTGGTCGTACTCCAGTTGCGTCCCGTCCTCGCCCAGCATCAATGGGTCGTGCGGGTGGACTTTTTTTTCATTGACGCATAGGGTTAGCGGCTGTTCGCTCGATAGGAACATCCTGTACGTCCTTGCAAATCGCTTCACTAGACCCACAGCGAACTGCGTGGTGTTCTTATCCTGAACCTGATCGCATTTGCTTATGCGGACGATAGTTCCGCTGTTCGCGCTGCCTAGCAACTCCCCATAAAGAGCCTTGTGTTCCTCGTCGGCCTCACCGATCTGCGTCACAAAGCGGTTAAGCCTCTCCATCACATCGAGGTCCTGGACGGCGTGCAGCATAGGCCCGTCCTTCTCCTTCGTGACAACCGTAATGCACCTACCGATTGAGATCGACGCCGTGATGAGTCCCATGCCATAGAACCCAAGATCGCCCATCTGGTCACGGGAGGTGTCACTCCCAAGTCTCATGGCCTGTTGAAGAAAAGAGTCGTTCATCCCGTAACCGTCGTCAACCACAGTGAACACGTGCTCTCCCTTAGCTACCTGGAAGGCCACCTTCACCAGAGTTGCACCGGCGTCAATGGAGTTGTCGACAATGTCCCCAAGTGCCGCGCCGTTGTCGTAGCCCATTCGGCGCATGGAGTAAAAGAACTTGCCGATGTTCGGGGGGGTTTCGTTCTGGAACTGACTGAACAGTTCCTCCGTGTCCTCCAACAGGACGTGACTATCCTGCTGATTCGAGACACGCTCGATCGTCGATGACATTTCATCCTCCTTTGCTTGGATGCTCTATGAACCCAAGCTTTCAATTGTAGATTTGCTCCCTGGCTATTCAGGAAGCATAGGTTATTATCGCGAACGGCAGCGAAAAAGTCAATAGCTGATTTAATAGCTGATTTAATAGAGGTCGTTGGTCGCAGACCTCCCGACGACGTCCACCCCGTCCATATCGTCCACTTTCCCTTGTTTCGGCAACCCCCCTTTCCCGACTCCCCCGACCCGCTCGACTCCCTCCACTCCCTTCCCCATCCCCATCTGCGTCCATCTGCGTTCATCTGCGGTTAAGCCCCTCTCCAAACATTAGTTCGAAAAAAGTTCCTGAAACCGGGAACAAATCCCAGCCCCCTATCGTCTATTCACTACTAGTGGTCAATATGGCAACCAGACCACCGGAAAGGAGCAGCGCATGATCGCTGAGTCCCAACTAACAACTAACAACCAACAACTAACAACTAAGAGGCGCGGCCCCAAAACCCCGGAGGGCAAAAAGCGCAGCTCTCTCAACGCGCTCAAACACGGCCTGTCGGCAAAGGCCCCTCACGCGCTCGCGGCGCTGGAGGAGAACTCCACCATCAAGCTCAAGCCTTTCGTTGACTGGGCTCTGGAATGGGCGCAGCCCCAAGGCGCGGCGGAAGAACGCCTGGCGAGGCAAATCGCCCGCGGATTCTGGACCTACTTCCGCATCAAACAAATGAAGAGACAAATCCAGGCACACATCCTCCTTTCCGACAGCCCGTCGCTTTCCGCGCGAGCTGTCAAAGAGTACGAGCGAACCCTCCGCCGGAGGATCACTCGCGATATGAGCTTCTTCAACCGGAAAGGGCGACGATAATGTCCTGCTTTGCGCGGCTTTCAGCACGAACCAACAGCGTTTCAGAAAAAAGCCCACCCTTTATGCTAGCTTTTTCACAAAAGGCTGCATGTCACGGTCAATGCGCGGTCATCAAGGGGTCTCCAGGGTCGTCCCGGCGGCCCAAAACCCCAGAGGCCAACGACAAAAGATTGACGGCAACGCCCTGCGTTCACTCGCGGTTCAAACTGTTCGCCGGTCAGCCATCGGCGCTCGACGCTCCGGGCCGGGTTCGTGCGTGACACCCCCCGGCAAACGCCCAAATTTTCGCCCCAAAACGAAATAACGAAATCACCCCTTGACAACCGAACACAGCGCCGAGCGTGTGACGGCCCTCCAGGTAGGATACCTGGAGGGATAGGAATCCCTCGACTCCCTCGACTCCTTCGACTCCCCCGACTCCTTCGACTCCTTCGACTCCTTCGACTCCTTCGACTCCTTCCCCTGGACATCACCCCCACTTGCCTATACACTGAAGGTAGAAGGCGGTCCACAATGCAGCCTCAGAAACTCTCTCAATCGACGCTTTCAGCCCTGCGGGGGATCGTCGGACAGGGGAACGTCCTGACCTCTGACGAGCACCGGCTCTGCTACGCGTACGACGCGCAGAGGCTGGAGTGTGTGCCTGACGCGATCGTTCGGCCCGCCGACACGGCGCAGATCGCCGCCGTGCTCAGGCTCGCCAATGAGAACGCCTTTCCGGTCATTCCGCGCGGGGCCGGGACTGGGCTGAGCGGCGGGTCGGTTGCGGCGGCGGGTGGGGTCGTGCTCGACGTTTGCCGGCTGGACCGCATCGTGCAAATCGACGAGACGAACATGCTTCTCACGGCGCAGCCGGGCGTGGTGACGGCAAAGCTGGTGAGCGCGGCGGAGAAGCTTGGCCTGCTGTATCCCCCGGACCCGGGAAGCATCAACGCCTGCACTATCGGCGGCAACGTCGCCGAGAACTCGGGCGGGCTCCGCGCCGTGAAGTACGGCGTCACCGGCGATTACCTGAAGGCGCTGGAGGTCGTTTCGCCGTTGGGCGAGGTCTATCGGACCGGCGCGCGAACGGTGAAGTCGGTCGCGGGCTACAACGTGACATCTCTCCTCTGCGGCTCGGAGGGCACGCTCGGCGTCCTGACCGAGATCACGGTCAAGCTGATACCTATTCCCCGATTTCGCCGCAGCCTGCTTGCGGTGTTCGACACGGTCAGAGGGGCCACCGACGCCGTGGTTGCGATCATGACCTGCGGCGTGCTCCCCGCCACTCTTGAGATGATGGACGGGATGACGATCCGCCATGTGGAGCAGGCGAATCACATCGGCCTGCCGGTCGAGGCGGAGGCGATCCTGCTGATCGAGGTGGACGGCTACTCCGACGCGGGGGTCGCCGAGGAGGCCGAGATCGTGCGGGCCGCGCTGGCCAAATCCGAAGCCTCTGAGATGAAGACCGCCGACAATCCGGCCGACCGCGAGCGTCTCTGGGAGGCGAGACGGAGCGCAATCCCCGCTCTTGCCCGCGCAAGGCCGACGACCATGCTGGAGGATGTCACCGTTCCCGTCACCGCCCTTTCGGAGATGACCCTGTTCATACAGCAGATGGCGCGGGAACACTCCGTGTCGGTCGCCACGTTCGGCCACGCGGGAGACGGCAACCTGCACCCTACCTTCCTGGCCGACGACCGCGACGAGGACGAGATCGCGCGGGTGAAACAGGCGACTGCGGAGATTTTCGAGAAGGCAATCGCGCTCGGCGGGACCGTTTCCGGCGAGCACGGGATCGGCATGACCAAGACCCGGTTCCTGCCGATGGAGACCGGCCCGGCGACCATCGAAGTGATGAGGTCGATCAAGCGGGCGATGGACCCGAACAACATACTGAATCCGGGGAAAGTGTTTTTTGAGGACTGAGGACTGGTGGCGGAAGCCCGGCGGTTGAAACCACGGCTACGACTACACGAAGTCGGCCTCCGCCGACTGTTCACCGTTCACTGTTCACTGGTCACGAGGGTTGCATGTATCTGGAGATCATTGAGGAGGCGGCGCGGAACTGCATGAAGTGCGGGTTTTGCCGCGCCTCATGCCCGCTGTTCGACGGCGTGGAGACCAACTCGCCGAGGGCGAAGGTCCGCATGTCCCGGGCGGTCGTGCGCGGGGAGATGGACCCCGGCGACTGGTATTGGGGCGCGATGTCGCTTTGCCTGAACTGCAAGACCTGCCGCGCCGAATGCCCCGCCGGCGTCGAAGTGGACCGCGTTGTCCTGGCGGCCCGCGCGGAAATGGTCAAGCGGCGCGGGCTTGGGCCGATCAAGAGCGCGATCTTCCACCGGCTTCTGCCTAACCCGTCGCTCATCGCGAGGCTCAGCTCCGCGGCGTCTGTCGCGGGCCGCCTTTCGGCGATCAACCGGCCCGGCAATCCGCTGCGTCTCGCGCTCCCCGGAATCCCGCGGGAGATGCGCGTTCCCCTGCCCGCCCGCCGGCCGTTCCTTGCCTCAACGCCGGAGTTCCTGCCTTCTCTGACGGGCAAATCCATTGCGAAGGCTATCTACTTCGTCGGCTGCGCGCAGAACTACATCTACACCGACGCCGCACGGTCGACCGTGAGCGTCCTCCGCAAATCGGGCGTTGACGTGCTCATTCCCAGGGAGCAGGTCTGCTGCGGGACTCCTGCCTTCAACTCCGGCGATATCGAAGGCGCGAGGGCGCTGGCTGAGAGGGATTTGCAAATCCTGGCCGGCGCCGACGTGGATTTCATCGTGACAAGCTGCGGCTCGTGCGGCCTTACGCTGCGGGAGGAGTGGAGCCGGACGCTCGGGCTGGAGGTCCCGGAGACGCTGTCCAGCAAGGTGGTGGACATAACGGAGCTTCTTGTGGAACGGCTCGGCGTTTCTCTTCCGTGGTCGCGGGACGCGCGGCCTTTCGGGCGGGTGACGTATCACGACTCGTGTCATCTCAACCGCGGGATGGGGGTTTCAGCCCAGCCGCGGAAGCTGCTGTCGGCCGCTCCGGGCGTCGAGTTCGTCGAGATGGCTGACGCCGCCCGCTGCTGCGGAGGAGGCGGCGCGTTCTGTCTCTACCACCCGGACGACTCGCAGCGAGTGGCGGAGGTCAAGATGGCCGCCGTGGCGGCATCGGGCGCGCAGGCGGTCGTCACCGGATGTCCGTCGTGCCTCATGCAGTTGGAAGACTCGCTGTTCCGCCGCCGGATGCCCCAGATGGCGCTTCACGTCTCACAGGTGGTGGATGCAGCGCTGAGTTCTGAGTGCTGAGTGGGGAGTCGCCTGGCGGTTGAAACCACGGCTACGACCACGCGAAGTCGGCCTGCGCCGACTGATTACTGTTCACCGTTTACTGTTCACTGTTCCTGGCAGGGATTTGATGCCAATTCGGGGAAGGGCTTGTTGGAGTCTTCAGAAAGGACGGCAGGTGTGAACTTCATCGTCATTATCTCCGACACGCTCAGGCGCGATCATCTGGGATGCTACGGCAACGATTGGATCAGCACGCCCAACATCGACAGGTTCGCCTCAAAGTCGCTCATCTTCGACCGCGCTTATTCCGGCAGCTTCGCGACCGTTCCGCACCGGCGGGACGTTATGACCGGCAGGTTCACCGTTAGCTACACCCCCTGGGCGCCGCTTTCGCCGGATGAGGTAGTCCTTGCGCAGACGCTGGGCGACGCCGGATATGTCAGCATGATGATCTGCGACTGCCCGCACATCCTGGAAAACGGCTATCACTACGATCGCGGGTTTACCGGATTCGAATGGATAAGGGGCCAGGAGACCGACAGGTGGAAGACGGATGCGCGGGTCAGGGAGGACGCCTGCGATCCCGCCAAACTGCGCGGGCCCGATACGCTCCTGCCGACGCACAGGCGCAACACCGCCGATTGGCGGCTGGAGTCCGACCGGTTCGCTGCCAGGACGATGTCCGCCGCCTGCGAGTGGCTGGAACTGAACCGCAAGCAGGACGACTTCTTCCTCTACATCGACACCTTCGACCCGCACGAGCCGTGGGACGCGCCGCAGTGGTATGTCGATATGTACGACCCCGGCTATACCGGCCAGGTCGTCGATTATCCCCGTTACTGGCACACAGACTATCTGACCGACGCCGAACTAAAGCACTGCCGGGCGTTGTACGCCGCGGAAGTGACGATGGTGGACCGTTGGGTGGGGAGGGTCTTCGAGAAGATCGAGGACCTCGGCCTGCTGGATGATACGGTTGTGATCTTCACCTCCGACCACGGTTTCCTGCTCGGAGAGCACGGGCTGATAGGCAAGGCCCTGATCGGCGAGACATTGACTTACGTCACGCTCTACGAGGAGATCAACCATGTTCCGTTCATCGTCCACCGTCCCGATGGCGCCAGGGGCCGGACCAACGCGATTGTCCAGCCGATGGACATCATGCCGACCATCCTGGACGCCGCAGGCATTGCAGTTCCCGAAACCGTTCACGGCAAGTCTTTCGATCGCGTCCTGCGCGGCGAGGCAACGTATTTCCGCGACTTCGCCGTAAGCTCGCCGTTCCTGGGACGAGGGTGGGTTCCGGCGACCGTCGTGCGCGACAACTGGGCCTGCATCCTGTACCCGAAGTCGGGCGGGCAGGTCGGCTCGGACAGAAACGTGGACGGCGTGGAAAAGGACCTGGGCGGACTGGAGGAGACAAGGGATATGCTGTTCGACCTCGCGGAGTCCGCGGCCCAGGAACGTTCCGTCGCGGACGAGCGCCCGGAGGTAGTCGAACGGCTTCGACGAGACTTCGTCGGGTTCCTGACGGAAGTGGGGACGGCGAAGGAGTTGGTGGAGCAATGGGAGGGGAACAGCGCTGGGCGCTGAGGACTGAGGACTGAGGACTGAGGACTGAGGACTGAGTGGGGAGTGCTGAGGGCTGAGGGCTGGGTGCTGGGTGCTGAGTGCTGAGTGCTGAGTGCTGGGCGCTGAGGGCGTCGGTCGGTTGTTAGTTGTTCGTTGTTGGTTTCGGATACAGCGAGCGCTGTTCACTGTTTACTGTTCACGGGGAGCTAGACATTGCGGATAATCTTTTTTGACATCGACTGTCTGCGGCCGGACCATTTGGGCTGCTACGGGTACGAGCGACCTACGTCGCCGAATATGGACCAAATCGCCCGGCAGGGTGTACGGTTCGACCATTACTACTGCTCCGATTCGCCCTGTCTTCCCTCGCGGATGGGCTGGTCATCGGGACGTTTCGGCACGAGGAACGGTGTCGTCTCCAACGTCGGCGCAGGCTCGCAGTTTCACATAAGGGCGCGACCCTATCAGGGTCCGCAGGCGGACAACGAGATGCTGATGCGCCGGCTTCGCAAGACGGGCTGCGATCCGGTGAGCTTCTCCAACTTCGCCGACCGCCATAACGCTATGTGGTTTATGTGCGGATGGAGCGAGTTCCACACGCCGAATCTGAAGGGCGGAGGAGAGACCGCCGATGAAATCCACGTCCCGCTGATGCGATGGCTTAAGCAGAACGCAAAGCGGGACAACTACCTTCTGCACATCAACTATTGGGACGCGCACCGCATCTACAAGATGGACCCATCCTGGGGGGACCGTTTCAAAGACCATCCGGTGGCGCAGAAATGGCCGGATGAGGATGCAATAAGGAGGCATCAGTCGATAAGCGGCCCGTTCACCGCCCAGTCGCAATTCCCGGAGGGCAAGAGCCGGGTTCCTCTGATGCCGGGATCGGTCAGCAGCCGCAGGGATTTCGAGCACATGGTCACTGGTTACGACGCGGCGATTGCGTGCGTCGATCATCACGTGGGGATAGTCCTGGATGAGCTGGCGCGGCAAAACGCTCTGGATGACACCGCGGTGATCATCAGTTCCGACCACGGCGACAACTTCGGCGAGCATGGGGTTTACTCCGACCACGTTTGCGCGGACGAGGCGATCCACCACATCCCGCTTCTCGTCAAGTGGCCCGGCGTGACCGGCGAGGGCAAGACCTGCGGTTCGTTCCTATACAACGTCGATCTGCCTCCTACGTTGTGCGAGCTGTTGGGGGCGGAGATACCGGAGGACTGGGACGGCGTCTCATTTGCGCCGCGGCTTCGGGGGAAGGCGGGTCTGGAGCGGGACCACTTGGTATGGGGTCACGCGCTGTATACGGTGCAGAGAGCGGTCCGCACCAAGACTCATCTGATGATCCGAACCTACGACAATATGGGGTACGCAATCGATCCGACCGAGCTGTACGACATGGCCAACGACCCGTATCAGGCGACGAATATACGCGACGAGCGTCCGGAGGTTGTGTCTCAGTGCGACGACCTGATGGACGCGTGGTTGACGGAACAGAACGGCAAGCCGCACGCGATTGCCGATCCGATGCAGGCGGTGGTGGGGGAGCGGAAGAGTAAACAGTGAGCAGTGAACGGTGAACAGTGGACGGGGGACGTGAGGCTAAAGCCTAACGCTGCTGCTGAGAAAGCAACCTGAAGCAAGCTGGCGGAGCGCGGGGAGAGGAAGTTGTCAAACCACAGATGAACACAGATGGACACGGATTTTGGGGAAATGCACGGAGCGGCGGTCGACGGTGAGCACGAAGATGGATAGAGAGGGATTCAGGGGCCAGATTCTCGGCCTGGATGTCTATGATACGCACACGCATCTCGTTGGGCGGTCCCTGGCGGGCCGGGATTTCTGGGAGATAGGCGAGTACTTTTGGCTTCTTGAGGAGTTGCAGGCGGCAGGGTATCCGAGGAGCTTGGGGGAGCTTTCTGAGGACCGGCGGATTGACGCTTACGTGAAAGCGTTCGGCGAAACGCGCAATACCTCGATGAATTGGGTTACGCGCCGGATATTCGAGGACCTGTACGGCATCGATATCACGGACGGCGCGAGCGTACGGACCGCGGATGAGGCCGTGCGGGAGGCGTCGGCGCGCCCGGATTGGCCCGCGCGCGTAGCGAAGAAGATCGGGTTGAAGCGGATCGTGGTCAACGTCGAAGGCGACGCCGATTTCCGCAATCTGCCGGACGTCAGCGTTCTCGTGCCGCGCATCGAGGGGCCAATCGAGGAATGGCTGAGCGCGATAATGGAGGCCAAAGACCAGCGAGTCGAAGCGGAACGGGTGTCCGACAGGATTTACGATACGCTGGCCGGCTACAGGCGGCTGGGTTGTCCGGGTATTATGTTCGCGCTTGAGAGAATGGCGCTGAAGACGCACGGCGCTTCCGAGTCGCTCAAGGCGTCCGGCAATTCGCGGGACGAGGCGCTGACCTTTGTGCTGAGTCGAATAGCCGGCGCGGCGGAGACGAACGGGCTGTTCATCCAGTTGTTTCTCGGAGTCGAGGGCGGATGGAACAGCATGGGGTTCGCTATGGGAAATGATCCCGACCGGGTTGTGAAACTGCATGGACTGTTCGAGAGCCACGCCTGCGACTTCGAGCTCGTGCTGGGATCCGAGATGAGCCATCTCGACGCGGTACAGGCGGCGAGGGCGTACCCGAACGTTTATGTCGGCGGGCAGTGGTGGTTTAACTTCAGGGTCAGCACGTACCTCGACAGTATGCAGAAACGCCTGGAAGCCCTGCCGCCGTCGAAATGCTCGCTGGTGGTTTCGGACGGGCGGTGCATCGAGTGGTGTTACGGCAAAATCCTGCTGGTGAAACGTCTGCTGGCGGACTTCCTGTTCGACAGGATACAGCAGGGCTGGCTCGACCGCGAGGAGGCGCTGCGGGTCGCGCGGGAGTGGCTGTACGGCAGCGCGGCGGGGAGGTATAAGTCAGTTCTGAGCGCTGAGGGCTGAGTGCTGGGTGCTGAGTGCTGAGTGCTGAGTGCTGGGTGCTGAGGACTGAGGGATGAGCGCTGAGCGCTGAGCGCTGAGTGACCTCCCCCAAACCCCCACCTAAGAGGAGGGGGGACACCCACTCCTTTCAGGAGAGGGCTGGGGTGAGGTCCGCAACCGTCGACTGTCAAATGTGAACTGTCAACCATCAACCAAGGATGGGAATCATGTCTGAGAAGCTGATGTATGAGGAGCTGACGCCGAAAGAGTTCCTGGCGCGTCTTCAGGGAGCGCCGATAGCATATTTGCCGCTGGGAACGCTGGAGTGGCACGGGGCGCACCTGCCGCTTGGCTCGGACGGGATTCAGTCGCAGGGGTTCTTCGTCAAACTGGCCGAGCGCGTGGGCGGGATCGTTCTGCCGATGCTTTTCGTCGGACCGGACAGGTATAAGATCGTTGACGGCAAAGAGCTGTTCGGCATGGACATCTGCAAGAGCAAGTACGGCAGCTATCCGGACCAGCAGTTGCCGGGCAGCGCGTATTGGGTGGGCCAAAACTTCTTCACCCAGCTTCTGCGCCACATTCTGGCGAGGCTGCGACGGGCGGGCTTCCGAATCGTCGTGGCGCACGGTCACGGGCCGTCAACGAACGTTTTCAGAGATAACATCGAGAAGTGGAGCAGGGAGTTGGACCTCAAACTCTTCGACTGCCGGCGGGATGACGAATCGGACGGGCTCGGCATCCAGACCGACCACGCGGGGGCGAATGAGACTTCTCTGGTCATGGCCCTGCGCCCGGACCTCGTGCGGATGGAGAACCTTCCCACCGACCGTGATGTCTTCCCGCTCGCTGTGGGGCATTTGGACCCGCGGACGCACGCAAGCCCGGAGCTTGGCAGAAGAGCGATCGACATGCAGTTGGAGCGGATGGCGGGGATTCTGACTGAAGCGTGTCGAGCGCTGAGGACTGAGTGCTGAGGACTGAGCGCTGAGGACTGAGGACTGAGCGCTGAGGACTGAGGACTGAGCGCTGAGGACTGAGGGGGAGGACTGAGGGCCTGAGGGCTGAGTGCTGAGCGCTGAGCGCTGAGGGCTGAGGGCTGAGGACTGAGGGCTGAGGGCTGAGGACTGAGCGCTGAGGGCTGAGGACTGAGTGCTGAGGACTGAGGGCTGAGGGCTGAGAGCTGAGTGACCTCCCCCTAGTAGTGCGTTTCTGAAATACATTGACTAATACTCGCGTACGTGTTATCCTACAAAAAAAGGTAGGAGGCAGTATGGCGCGAGCGCTTCCACGAATCGATTTGACGCCGCAGGAGCGGCGAGAACTTGATCGTATTGTTCGGGCAGACACGTCCGAACAAAGAGCGGTTCTGCGAGCACGTATAGTATTGCTTGCCGACGAGATGCTCTCGACACAAGAGATCATAAATATGCTTGGTGTAAGCAAGCCAGTTGTGGTTAAGTGGCGTTCGCGGTTCGCCCGAGATCGCCTTGATGGTCTTCGTGATGCGCCCGGCAGGGGTCGCCCGCGCATCTACGGGCCGGACACGCGACTGAAGATCGCTACCGAAGCCTGCCGACCGCCAGAAGGAGCAACCCACTGGAGCACACGGGAGTTGGCTGAACACATTGGCGGCGTCTCGCACGTTACGGTGCATAGGGTACTTGCGGCTGAGAGGATCAAGCCGCACTTGCAGGAGATGTGGCTGAACAGTCAGGACCCCGATTTCGAGGCTAAACAAGCGGAGATTATTGGATTGTACCTTGACCCGCCGGAGGGCGCGCTCGTGCTCTGTGTGGACGAGAAAACCGGGGTGCAAGCCCTTGGCAGAAAGGCGCCGGACAAACCCGTGCGTCCGGGCGCTATGGCCAAGCGAGAGTTCGAGTATGTCCGGCACGGGACGAAGTCCCTGTTGGCCGCCTTGGCCGTTCACGAGGGCACAGTGACAGGCTCCTGCTACGACAGGCACAGCAATGTCGAGTTTCTGGACTTCCTGCGAATACTGGACAGGACTTATCCTTCTGGTGAACTCCATCTCATTGTCGATAATCTCAGTGTCCATAAGCACTCCAACATCCGAAACTGGCTTGAAGGCCACCCTCGGATAAAACTTCATTTTACGCCAACACATGCCAGTTGGCTGAACCAGATCGAACTCTGGTTCAGTATCCTGGGTCGGAAACTGTTGAAGCGCGGCATCTTCAACTCAACTGACGAACTCGTTGCCAAAATCATTGACTACATAGAAAGGTATAACCAAAGCGCGCGGCCCTTCCAGTGGACCTACACTGGCGATCCGCTTACAGTATAAGTCAACTCAATTATGGAACGCACTACTAG
>JAUSGG010000128.1 GCA_030649165.1 Armatimonadota bacterium | reverse complement strand
TCCATTATATCGCCGGACGAGTCTCGGATATCCGGCGTCATACCGATCGTAGTCGAAGCCCAATCGAATCCACCGGAAGTGGGCCTCAAGAGGGTGGAATTCTGGCTGACGAACGGGTCCGGCTTCGCGAAGCGTCTAGGCACACTTACGCAGGCTCCTTTTACGCTGATTTTCGACACCCGGACCGGGGAAACGCCCGACGGTTCCTATACGCTGCGGGCGGTCGCGTACGAAAACAACACCGCGAGCGAATCAAAGGAGCATGCCATCCCCGTCGTCATAGCGAACCAATCGGCCACCACCACCGTGGCGGTTAGTGATCCTGCGGCGGACTGGGAATATGTATCGGACATACTGTCGCTGGAGGCGTCGCCGTCCAACGCGAGCGTAGTCACGCGGGTAGACTTCTGGCTTGTGGGCGACGGCGTCTCCGAGGTGGTTGGCAGCGACACGACTTCGCTTTACACCTGCGAGATCGATACGAATCTTTGGGACGACGGCTCATACAGCATATACGCGCTCGCCTACTGGACTGATAGCGGTAACAGCGGCGCGGCGGGCAGCGAGGCTCGGCGAGTTTTCATAAGCAACGACCACATCATTTGTTCGACTACCACGGACGCGCGCCAACTGGCCGATGACACGGATGTCTCGCTTATGCCCAAGCCCGTTTCGGCGGGTACGTCCGCCGGCATGGAGGGCGCGTTTTACATCGAGGAGCCGGGCCGATGGTCCGGGATCAGGGTAGCCTGGACGGGCTCGACTGTGGCGACCGGCAAACTGGTCACTCTGCTCGGCGCGGTCGGCACGTCGAGCGCCGGCGAAAAGCAGATAGTCGCGTCGGACGTTTGGATCGAGGGCGACGCCGACGAACCCATAGCCCCGCTCGGAATTTCGGGAGCGAATACGGGCGGCCAGGGCGTGTTTGGAGGTCACGGTGTCACCAACGTCGGGCTTCTGGTGAAAGCATTCGGCGAAGTCACCTATGTTGGAAGTAATTTCCTATATATCGACGACGGCAGCGGATTGCAGGACGGAAATGATTTGGAAGGCGCAATAGTTGACCTGTGCGACGGCTCGACTCCGCCAACGGACCATCCGCCTGTCTTTGGTGTCCGCGTTTACTGCGACGGATTGGAAAAACCCGGCATCGGCGACTATGTGGCGGTAACGGCTATCAGCAGCGCCACGACGATAGGCTCCAATGTCGTTCGCCTGCTGCGCCCACGGACCAGCGCGGATTTCGTCGGCATCCGGAGTTATGTGCGGTGCAAGAAAGAACCCATCGTCTACGAATGGGGTCCGGGTTTCTTTGTAGACCAGAACCTCGCTTCTATTCCGGTTGGCGACAACGTACGAATGGTGGACGCAAACATTTATCTGAAGTTTGCGGACCACTTCCAGGCAGTGCATCAGGATCGTTCGTTTCCGGGCTGGCCTTACACAATGCGCACAGACGTCTTATGGCCCACTTCCTTCAGTCTGTATGACAGGGTTACGATCATAGGGGTCTCCGGCGAATATGAGAACGGAGATCAGTATATCATCCCGGATCGCGTCTATCTCGGCGGCAGCCAATACGGCGCCATGAGCCTTGATGTGGGGCCGACGGCGGAGAGCGCCGATGGAACCGACGGCGGGGGACCGTTCAGGCCGTGGCCATATCCCACCGCCGACGAAATCCTTGCGAGCGCCTCCTTCCAGGAACGCTACAACCGCGAAGGCGCGATAGGCTGGGCGCTGTCGCAGCCAGACGGCGCTGTTGTTGACCTGCCGGGCGAGATGGTTATCTCCGAATCGGAGGACGGGCTGATGTTCGGGCTGAAGGAAACGTTCGAGCCTATCCAGCACGGGCCGCGGCTGACTCTGATACTGAACAGGGCCGTCCACGGCTTGCGCCGTATGCTGCCAACCATCGACATAGTTGGCGGCACGTTGACCACGCTCGCCGACGGCCGTCGGGCGATTGTCAACGCAACGGCGGTCTACGCGCACACGGACGCTTCAGGCAGATACTACATCATGGGTCCAAGCCGCAAACCCGGCGATAGAGGCTACGTCGACGACCCGCTGCGCCGCTGGCCGTGGCGGGTTCAGATAGCGCCGTAAGCAGTATGTGGGAGGAGGAGGCGCAGCGCGCCGCCTCCTCCAAAACTCCCAGATTCTCCTCCCCTACTGACTCACTCTCCGGTCCTCCCACCCTTGACAAATCCCGGCTAACAGCTTAAGATTTGCCTAGGCTGTGTAACAAGTCACAATGTAGAATCTTAAGTCGAGGAGTGGGTTGCAGTGGCTCACAGAATACTGCTGATCGAAGACGAAGTGGCGATTTCCGATTCCGTGAGGTACTCGCTCGAAAACGAAGGATTCACCGTTTCAGTGGCCTATGACGGCGTGTCGGGGCTTGCCTCAGCAAGAGAGAATCCGGCGGACCTGATCATCCTGGACTTGATGCTGCCTAAATTGAGCGGCATCGACGTCTGCACCGCGCTCCGCCGCGAGAGCAGCGTTCCAATCATAATGCTCACCGCGAAGACGAACGAGATCGATAAGGTCGTCGGGCTGGAACTGGGCGCGGACGACTATGTGACCAAACCGTTCAGTACCCGTGAGCTGGTCGCGAGGGTACGAGCGGTGCTGCGGCGAGCGGATGGACTGAGGGATTTGGACGCCAGCGGCACGATAAGAGCCGGCGAAATCGTGGTGGACACAGCCAGAAGGCGCGTCACCGTCGGCGAAAAGCTCGTGCATCTGCCGCTAAAACAGTTCGAGCTTCTGAAGATGCTGATTACCAGCAGGGGCAGGGTGGTAACCCGCGAAGCGCTGTTCCAGACGATCTGGAATACCGACACGACCTACGACACCGGCACCCTCGACGTTCATATAAGATGGCTGCGCGAAAAGATAGAGGCGGATTCCAGTAATCCGAAATACATTCGCACCATCCGCGGAGTCGGCTACAAGTTCACGGCCGAAGATGATGTCCCGGATTAAATGGAAGCTGACGGCCACTTACTTGACCGTCATCTTTGTCTCGATGACAGTGGTTGGTCTGTATCTCTCTTACTCCATGGAGAAACAGACAGTAGCGGAGCTGCACGAGAGGCTCGCTTCGCACCTCGGGCTCGCCGCGGAACTTGTCGCGGCCTACCTCACCTCACATCCGAACCCGTCCAGCGTTGATCTTGTCTGCGTCGATCTGGCGCAGAAGATCCGCGCTCGCGTGGTCGTTCGCGACGCGGAAAGCAGGGTCATCGGTGATAGCGCAAGATCGGAAGACGTTGTCGAACCCTCCCAGCGCGAGGAGAAAAGGCTCGGCGAGGCCCCATGCAATCTTTGTCACGCCGAAGCGAGAATGGCGCCCCATCGCGAGATCGAGACCGGCGAAGTCATCGTTCGCAATCGCAGGGTCGCGACTATAGAGATATCCGCGTCTTCGTTCGGAGCAAAGCATAAGAGCGGTAAAACGCGGCGCATAATCCTCAGCGGATTGGTCATCACGACTCTGATCGCAGCCGCGATGAGCCACCGTTTGGCCGGCAGTATCGCGAATCCGATAAGCAAGATGAACCGTATGGCCAAGGAGATCGCCTCGGGAAATCTTGACCAGCAGGTGAGCATCGACTCCCACGACGAGGTTGGCCAGTTCGCCCAGAGCTTCAACTCAATGGCGCAGCGGCTGCGAGAAATGATGGACGCTATCGCCAAGGAAAAGGACAAGATGGCCGCCATTCTCGCCACAATGGCGGACGGGGTTGTCGTCACCGACGAATCCGGCAAGGTAGCGCTCTTCAATAAGGCGTCGGAACAGTTGTTCCTCGTGCCCGCCAAAGAGGTTATCGACCGCGGCATTGCGGAGACTCCGCTCCATTCGGACGTAGCCGCGATGGTGATCGAGACGCTTGAGACGGGGAATCTCGTAAGGCGGCAGATAGTAGTATCGAAGTCGCCCGAGGTGACGTTGAGCGCGCACAGCACGCAGATAAGAGATGCCGCGGGCCGAAAGCGCGGGGCCGTGGTGGCGCTGCGGGACATGACCGAAAGGCTGCACCACGAAAAGGCGCAGCGCGATTTCGTAGGAAACGTCAGCCACGAGTTGCGCACGCCGATCACCGCGGTCCGCGTGACGGCGGAGGCGCTGCGTTCCGGCGCTAAGGATAACCCGGAGCTTCTGGACAAGTTCCTCGGGAGCCTGGTCAGGGAGAGCGAAAGGCTTTCGCAGTTGATCGACGATCTGCTCGAAATAGCCAAGCTGGACGCCGCCAACAGAGTGGTCAGACAGACCCCGGCGTCTATCTCGGACACGGCGGAGCGTGCCGTCGCGTACGTAAGACCCAAAGCGCAGCAGCAGAATCTGAAGATTGGCGTCGATGTGCCGCGAGAGATGATGGGTTTTGTCGATCAGCAGCAGATCGAGCAGGTCTTGACCAACCTTCTCGACAACGCGGTGAAGTGCACCCCGCCGGGAGGCTCGATTAACGTTACGGCGGATGGAGACGGCGACTGGATAGCCGTTAGCGTCGCCGACACTGGCATCGGCATTCCCAAGAATGAGATCAGGCGGATTTTCGAACGGTTCTACCGCGTTGATAAAGCCAGATCGCGCGAACTCGGCGGCACCGGCCTCGGCCTTGCCATAGTGAAGGACATCGTCGCCTCGCACGGCGGCTCGGTGACGGTGCGCAGCGAACTGGACAAAGGCAGCGTGTTCACCTTCACCGTCCCGCGCTGGAACCCGGAGGCGCAGGGATCGGGTGACGGGTGATGGAGAGTTGAGGGTTGAGCGTTGAGAGAAAACCCCACTCGAGATCGGGACGCGATCGACGTTGGGCTGACCACACGAACCACGAATCACGAACCACTCCTCTGGTATTTATACCGGTTTTCGCGTCAGAACTTGACAGCTCGCCTGAGGTCGCCTAGACTGCATGTATAGATATTCCCCCACGACACTGCCCCGGTCGCCTGCATTCCGAGCTGGAACGCGCGCGGGGAACAATCTTCCGTAACGCTCTCACGTCAGGGAACTCACACAGACCTAAGGACGATGCCGAATTCTAAGGTAGCCTTGGCTGTTCTTGTGACGGTTTTCTGGGCGGTGGCGGCCTCGTGCGCTCTTGCCCAACCTGCCGGCGCGCCTCCCGCACAGGCTGCGCTCGTCCCACCGCCGGAACCCCCGATCAGACCTGAGATAACCCACCCCAAAGACCTGGACGCTGACTTCAACTCAATTGATGACCGGCTTGATACCCGCCTGCGCAACGCCAGGGCGGCTGTCGCCGTCGAGCGTAATCAAACCCGCCGTGCGGCTATTGAGAAGTCGCTCGATGAGCCCGTGAATGTGGAGTTGGTGTTCCGCGAACAGATAACGCAGAAACAGATCGATGATTTCCTGGCGCTCGGCGCCGGCATCGACCACATATACGCCCACGTCAGTTACGGATGGAACGGGTCGGTTTCTTTGAGGCTGGTTGACACCCTGCCGCGGCGAATGGGCGGATCGCTCGTCGCGATCGTCGGCGAATCGTTCGCCGAGTTCTGCATGGATGAAGCTACCCGCTCCGGACGCGTCCGTCCGGTGTGGGTATCGGGGTTCGCCGGAAGCTCTCTCGGTTTCTCCGGGGACAGCAATACGACCATAGCGATTATGGACAGTGGGATCGACGATGCCCACACGGACCTCGCGGGTCGTCAGTCCTACTGGAAAGACTACACGACCGACAACGAAGGCAATCCGATTGACGTCGAAGCGCACGGGTCTCACGTCGCCGGAATAGCGCTGGGAACAGGCGCCGCGCACGGAATGGGTTCGCAGCTTTTTTATACCGATCACGGCGATCTGTCGCCGGTAACGACCGCCAGCTACTATCCCTCGCCAATCCACATCCCAGCCGGCATTGCGGCAACGCTTTCCAGCACGGCCACGTGGATTGGAGGCGGGTCTACGAGTCTGTACGGACTCTACGGCGGCAACGGCAACACTGGCGGCGTTCAGCTCAGCTCGCCCACGGCCGGCTATTCACCGATCAGCGAGAGCAACACATTTACATCCAGTTCCTCCAACCACTATTCCGCCGGCTTGACTCAGAACGTGAGCCAGCCTGTAGGCAAATACGTCATTATGAACACGTCCACGTACGGCCCCGTGGGCGACGGCTTCAACACCCTTCGCGGAGTGGCGGCGGGGTGCAAGTGGGCGGGAGCGAAGGTGTTCACGAGCGGCGGTCTCGCCTCCAACACGTGGATCAAGACTGCCATCGACGACTTGGTGTTCAGAAGGATTCAGAAGAACATAAAGGTCGTCAACATGAGCTTTCATACGACCGGATCGGGCATAGACTCCAGCGTGCGAGATAAGGTCAACACGATGGTCGATAACGGCATCGTCGCGACGATCTCCGCCGGCAATTACGGGAGCCAGGCGTCCCCAGATAACGAGGTTGACGATCCGGGCCGGGCTGCAAAGGCCATCACTGTCGCGGCAAGCAACGACACAAACCAGTTGACCTACTACTCAAGTGTCGGTTTCTCCTCGCCAGGCGCCAACGAGGATTTGAAACCGGACGTAACTGCGCCGGGTGGATCGGCCTCCTACTCTTACATCCTCTCGGTGGACACAAACGACGGTGAGAACGGCTTTACCGAACAGCGGTTCAATGACTACGCCAACCTGATGGGCACGTCCATGTCGTCGCCGTTTGTCGCCGGGGCCGCGGCTTTGGTAATACAGGCGCTGGAGGATAGCGGAGTTACCTGGAGCTTCGCCGGCAACGGGCATTCGCTGCTCGTCAAGATGATCCTTTGCGCGACGTGCACGGAGACCAATATGAACCGCGAGTCGGGAGGCGCGAGCCCGAATCCGACCGTGGGCCGCGCAACGACTCCAAAGGACCTGTACGAAGGCTACGGGATGATCAACGTTGACGCGGCGATCGAAGCCGTGTCGCTCATCTATACGGCGGGCAATATCAGCAGCTCCACGACGGGGACTGCTTTCGACCGGCATGCGTGGGGGAGGAAGCTGTCGCTGATGAACGGGACTCCGGTAAACCTGTTCCTGGATGTTCCCTCGACCGGTGACTTCGACGTGTACGTCTACTCCGGGACGCCGGATTCCAAGGGAAACCCGGTGATTCGTGTCTACAGTTGTCAGATTGGCTCCGGGGCCGATGAATCGATCAGCTTTACGCCGTCGGTCACGGAGACCGGCTATCTGGTGATCAAGCGCGTAACCGGCAGCGGGACCTGGACGCTCGGCGGCTCGACAATATCCGATGCGACACCGCCCGGGACTCCCACCGTTACCGACGACGGCGCGTATATGACTTCTTCAAGCCAGTTGCACGCGAGTTGGACGGCGACGGACGCGCAATCGGGGATACTTGAATACCAATACGCCGTCAGCGCAACCAAACTGGAGTCCGGGTTCGTCTTGGGAGGCGGATGGGTGAGCGTCGGTTTGCAGACGCAGCAAACGCGCTCGGGACTTGCCCTCAACTACGGCCAGGTGTACTACGTGCTGGTGAAGGCCAGAAACGGCGCCGGGATCTGGAGCTCGATCGGCGTGTCCGAAGGCATCGTCCGGGTGCAGAACCCGGCCCTGACGGTCGGCGGGGCCAAGGCCCTCGCCAACGCCGCCACGGCGGGAGGCATCGGCAAACAGGTGACTGCAATCTTCAGCGGTTACTTCTACGCGCAGGACGGCTCCGCGGGCATAAGGGTGAGTCCTATAGACATGCCCGCGGGGATTGCGGTCGGCCAGACTGTCGACATCGGCGGGACGCTCGCAACGGTCAGCAGCGAGCGCCGCATCTCTTCCGCGTGCGCCACGATTGTTTCCACCGTTTCGGTAACTCCAAAGGGACTGCCCAACAGCTCCGTTGGCGGAATGGATTGGCGGTACAACTCGACAACCGGCGCGGGGCAGAAGGGGGTTGTCGGCGCCAAGGGTTTGAACAACATCGGGACCACGGTCCGGACCGTCGGCAAAGTCAACCAGATCGGCGCCGGCTATCTCTACGTGGACGATGGCTCGAACCTCCAAGACGGCACTCTCACTGCGTCCATACCGAACGTCGGTGTCCGCATCCTCTGCAACCCCGCCGGATTTGCGTCCAACCAGTACGTGGTGGTCACCGGCATAAGCTCCTTCTTCACCTCAGGCAGCAATCTGCTTCCAGCAGTACAGGTAAGGACCCAACCCGCGGATTTAGTGCGGGTTAAGTAGGGTTCCAGGGTTCCAAGGTTCCAACCGTTCTCGGGGTTGCCTGTTTCCCTGCTACTGCCTCTGCGCCGCAAGCCATTCGTCCCATTGCGAGTCGGCTGCGAACTGCAGCCCGGCGTATCCCGCCTGACGGTCGGCGTATTCGGACGGAGTCGGGACCCAGATTGAGAGCCCATGCGAGTTCTGCAAGGATGAACCTGTATGCGCTTCACGGATAATCGCGTCACCCAGCGCGGCGGTGAGCGCATCGGTGGCTGCGGTCACGGCGGGATCGTTCAGCCTCTGTTCCACAAGCTCGCTGTAATGGCGCAAGTCCTTGTACTGCGTGACGACGTAATCCTGGGCCAGGTCGCGGGCTGAGGCCAGCGCGGAGGCGTCTGGAACCGCGTGGGGGAGCAATGCGTCGGCGAAAGCGCTTGCGGCGGCGGCCAGGTCCGCCAGCTTGTCCGTTTGCACCGCCGATTGCGTCACCTCAAGTCTGCCTGCGTAGTAGTTCACATACTCGCTGACGATAACGGCCCCGAGCGAGTTGGCTGACATGGTCGGATTGGAGGTGAGCCGGCCCAACCAGCGATGGTAAGGATAACCTTCGCCCGGGGGGCTTTCTTCGGAACCGACCACGACGCCGGCGGAATCTCTGATCTCATAGGCGACTTCGAGCATTTGCATCAACGAAGCATCGAAGGCGACGAGATCGAGTCGCGGCGCGGTTGCCAGCGCCGCGGGAAGATCGGCTGTGGTGATTTGCGTGTTGCTCGTGTCGTCGTAGGAAACGTCCCTGGTGAGAATCTGCGCCTGATTCGAAGTTACGCCGCGCCATCCCGAACCGTGGTTCCAGATCACAAGAGCGTATCGATTTGCCGGATAGTTCTGCTTCCCCCATTCGATGAACTGTCGCAGCGTGTCGGGATTGCCCATATCGGCCTCACCCATATCTTCCAGAAGCGTGGAGTTGATCGTCTGCTGATTCTTGTCGCGCGTGACGAAATAGCGGCGAGCGCCGGTCCAATCGCCGTTGGTGGAATCATGTCCGACGATGCGGTCCATCTGCACGACTATGTTGACCCGGCTGGTCGATCCCACGATCTCCATCTGGTTCATATTCAGGATGCCGAACTCTTCGAGGTCGTTGTCGGCGTTCAGGAAAACAAGCACGGTCCATTCGACGGGCCCGGGACCAGGCCCGGATGAGGCGTGACCGGAACCTCCGCAGCCTCCCAGAAAGAGGCAGGCAAACGCGGACAATGCGGCCAGGAAGACGGATGCGGCAAGTCTGTTCAGTGCGACGCTACCTCCGGATAGTTGCGCGAGCGGGCAAGCGGAACTCCGCGGCTCAGCGAGCAGAACGGAGCCACTAAGAGTATAGCCGAGCTTGATTTGGGGTGTCAATGAAATGGTAACAGTTCGGGCTTGGTGAGTGCGTATAAAGCTTTATGCGCACAGGGTTGTCAGTTGTCGCGTCTGATCCGTCCGATCTGTCAGATCGGTCCCATCAGTCCGAGCCCCTCCACTCGCTTCACCCTCCGATTTGCCCGTCCCGTTGGTACGGCTTGACCGGTAGGGCGGGGTAGTCTATACTGTGAGTGGCCCACCGCGCGCCTGTAGCTCAGCGGATTAGAGCATCTGACTTCGGATCAGAGGGTCGGGGGTTCGAGTCCCTCCAGGCGCGCCAGAATCCCTCGATGGTTTCGTGCCAGACAGAACATAATGGAGGGTGTCGGATGGCAAAGAGGTCATTATCGCTGCTTATTGTTGCTATCACAGCATACTTCCTTGGGTCGATCAGCGTCGCCAGTGGCCAGTCGTCCGGCGCCGGGCCCACCAGCCAAACCCACAGTTTGGTGTTGGTGGATATACCACTGCACAGAGCCATCAGCATAGTCTGCAAGACTTACGGAGTGGAATGTCGGATCAATGACGGTGTGTGCGACGACAAACTTAGGCTCCGTTTAGAAGACTGTGACATCCAGGCGGCCTTTACAAAGCTTAGTGAGGTGTCTAAAGTCGCGTACACAATGGAAAACGGCGTGTACGTGTTCTCCCCGGCGATTCAAGCAAGCCCAGGCGCTCTGGGGAGCAAACCAACTCGGGAAACTCCCGCAATCGGCTTTCGCGGCGATACACAGCACAGTGGTCAGTTTCAGACAGCAGGCGTCAGGGAGCTTCACGGACTGAAGTGGGATTTTGTGACTAAGGGCAATGTGACCTCGACACCGGCCGTACTAGACACAACCGTGTATTTTGGCAGCGCCGATGGACACTTCTACGCTGTGGATGCAACCACCGGCACGGAGAAGTGGAGGTACGAGACCAAGGGCGATGTTCTGTCTTCGCCGGTCATCGCCAAAGGACTGGTCATCTTTGGCAGCCTTGATACTGCGCTGTATGCTTTGGACGCCGTCAGCGGAGCGCTCAAGTGGAAGTTCGATTCTGATGGTTCCATATTCGCGTCACCGGTTGTGGCGGGGGATGTTGTCTACTTCGGTTGCGGTATGGGACATTTGCATGCTGTAGACCTAAGCACAGGCACGTTGAAATGGTCGTTCAAGCCAAAGGATGCTCCAATAATGCTATCACCGACAATCGTGGATGGTATTGTTCTGGTTGCTGGATTTAAGCACCTGTATGCATTGGAGATAGCCTCTCAGCAAGTGAAATGGAAGTTCAAGGTTCGCTACAGTGGATTCAGTGACCCGCCAGCGGTCGGCGGAGGAATGGTGTTCGTCGTTGCAGATGACAAAAAATATCTCCATGACTCATTGGGAGCGCGCAGGCAGTCGCCACTCTACGCCATCGATGCATCAACAGGGCAGGTTCGGTGGAAAGTCAAACCCGGGGGAGCAAAGGACTTCTTCATGGGGTCACCAGCCTTTTGCGATGGTATTGTCTATTGTGGAGGGGCGTATGGCTTGCATGCGCTTGACGCGGCGACTGGACAGACCATATGGTTCTTCGACCGCGGGGGTGAGGTGACTACGTCGCCCAGCGTGGCCGACGGGCTGGTGTACTTTGGCTGCCGCAATAAGCATTTCTATGCCATCAATGCCAGAAGAGGAACTCTCCAATGGGAGTTCACCACAGGTGATGACGAAACCGTTATCCCATTGTACCTGAGCACACACAAGCGCCTGAGCATTGGTCTGGCAACGGATCTACTACTCCGAAAGCTTGTGTCGGAGCTGACAAACAGTAGAAAAATGAGTGAGATATGGCCGTCGCCGACGATAGCCGATGGTGTGGTCTATTTCGGCAGTGGTAAGCGTCTTTGTGCCCTGTATTGATGCAGTGTCGATGCTTTCGGATATCTCCGAGTCTTGATGACCTTGGCATATGTGTCATCAAGGCCGGAACCTACATCACGAACATCACAACTGCGACATCCTCATATATTATCTCTGGTTCTCTATTGGGTTGTTGTGACCGTCGAGGCAATTCTAGCGTTACCACCCAGAATGAGGTCAGGGTCACTCAACTGCCCCGCGCTTGCGGAGAAAGTCCGCGACATCGTTCTTTCCCAGAACAATAGCCGCGCCCAGTGGTGTAGAACGAGCCGGTACTGACTTTCCTTCTGCCTCCTTGGTCCAGAGTCTGGTCCGTGCGTTTAAAGGGGCTCCCGCGTTGACTAATGCCTCCACTACTTCCAAGTAACCGTGACAAGCGGCGTCATGGAGGGGGGTGAAGCCACCGACATCCTCGCAGTCAAGACGCGCTCCCTTAGCAATAAGCAGTTCCACAATCCGCTTCTGTCCAGCCGCGCTGGCTATGTGGAGCGGTGTGTTGGCCGCTGACGCCGCGTTAACGTTCGCTCCACTTGAGATCAGCAGTTCCACCACCTCGGTGCGCCCATATTGCGCGGCGATGTGCAGTGGTGTGGCCGAATTAATAAAGACTCTAGCATTCACATCAGCACCGCTCGCAATAAGGAACTCGCATATGCGCCTAGAGCCTCCGCCTGCGGCCTGATGTAGTGCGGTGCTCCATCTTCTAAACTTATCTACGTTGTTGACTGACGCGCCCAATCCCACAAGCGTACGCACAAGTTCCTCTCGGCCGTTTGCTGCGGCATACATAAGTGGAGTGGTTTGTTCAGCTATCGTTGCAGCGTCAATGTCCGCACCGAAGGAGACCAGGACCCACAGGAGTTCCATCCTGCCGTCTGCAGCCGCCACGTGAATGGGCGTAGTGCCGGAGGCATCACACCCGTTGACCAGCTTGGGGTTTTTCTCAAGGAGTTTTCGAACGGTAGCCACGTCACCACGCTCAGCGGCCTTGACGACAGGGGCGAAAATCTTGCGCAGCTCGGCGGGAACGGGTAGGTTTCGACGGCCGCCCCGTACCAGCCCGCCCAAGCCGCCATTGCTGGACAGTGCCTGTCCTACTTTGCTGAGCAGGAGTCTGGCGGAGGCGGCATGTCTTCCCGCAGCAGCGAGAGAAAGGGGCGTCCGGCCTCGCTTGTCCTCCGCCCTCGCGTCAGCACCATATTGCAAGAGCAGCCCCACCACCTCTTCGTGACCCATGGAGGCAGCAATGTGAATGGCAGTCACACCGTCTTTCTTACGGGCGTTGACATTTGCCTTCTTCGAGATCAGTAGCTCCACGCCTGCCGTCCAGTCCTCTGCGGCGGCCCAATGGAGAAGCGTGGCACCGTTCTTGTCGGCGGCATTCACATGTGCTGGTGAGGCCGAAATAAGCTTGCCAAGCTCTTCGATGTCCATTGCAATCACGGCGTTGTGAACGGCATCGCCCCACACGGAACTTCCGAGCAATACCAGCAGCGCAACCGTTGCGCAACACGCTTTGAACAGTGCCTCAACACGCCTCAGCGGTTCGTTTTGCCTCACGTAAGACGGACATGACCCCATGATTTGGTTAACCATCTTCACCTCCGGCTTTCTACGTAGCCTAAGACACAAGAAGCCCGCTGCACTACCTCCAAACTGCTTGCTGCAGCTCCGTGGTACTGGAGCGGGCCTCAATCCATATATACTACCATGAAGAAGTCCGGCAATGTGGAGGTGCGTGAGCCGCCGAGCCGGCCATAGCGCACAATTGCCTTCCCCGCGAG
The DNA here is from genome assembly GCA_030649165.1 of Armatimonadota bacterium. Lineage (GTDB taxonomy): Bacteria > Armatimonadota > UBA5829 > UBA5829 > JAUSEB01 > JAUSGG01. The sequence continues at coordinate 1,259 of JAUSGG010000128.1, read as the reverse complement.
AAACGCCGCCTCCAAAGGCAGGGGTAAGCGACGGAATGACTCTTCCGGAAGCGCCGCTTCTACCTCCTCGATAGTATCGAAGCCGATCGACACCTCCGCATATATGAGCGGGTTAACGTACAGCGTTCCCTCATTTGCGCATTGTTCGAGCGCGGTCGCCGACCACGCGTACCAGGCAACGTCTTGTGTCAGAACATCCAGCAACACACTGCTGTCTACGAGCGTCCCGCTCATCTCTTGCCCCGCGTGAGCGCAAGAATCTCGTCGGTCGTCATCTTCACCGTGGCCTTGCCGCGCATGCGCTCCACTATGCGCAAGCCGCGCTGAGGAGCCTTCTTACTGGGGATCATCTTGACAGCGTTTCCGTCGATGACAAAATCAACCTCCGCTCCAGGCTGGATGTTGAGCTGTTCGCGGATTTCCAGAGGAATCGTGACCTGACCTTTAGTGGTGACCTTCATAGTCGTCTCCTATTCTTACTGGTAAGAGTATTAAACAACTATCGGATCTTGTCAACACACATCCGCCAGTAGAGAGAGTTCAGTCTTACGGGAATCGTCATCTCGAGCGGGGCGCCGGCGGAGTCGAGAAATCTGCTTTTGCTCTGGCAGGTTCTCGGAAAAAGCAGATTCCTCGTTCCTCCTAATGAAACGCCGGATGCGTTGCGGGAACTACAGGTAGCGATGCCAAAACCTCAGCTAGAAAAGGCCGTTCCCGCAGGATAGGCCAAAAAGCAGATTCCTCGTTCCTCGGAATGACGCGCCTTGATGGCGTCACCCTGAGCTTGCGAAGGGTCTGCTTGTTCACCAAGGTCCCAGAAAGCAGATTCCTCACTTCGTTCGGAATGACATTCCCGCAGAACTGAACTCATTCCGCCAGTACTCAGCGGATTAGCCCCAATACGGTTCACTTAAGCGGATCCCCCCTCACCCCAACCCTCTCCCGCCCAGGGGGAGAGGGGGACTTGGCGGATGCGCCACGTTAAGTGAACTGTATTGGGATTAGCCCGGATTATTCAGCATGTGCGTGTTTTGCCTACACTCCGCGATCACGTCATCCTACTCTAATGTTGTCAAGGCGCTCTTGGCGCTTTTTCAGCATTTTAGAGTGGTCATGGGTGTCCCCGGAACGGGGACCGTATCAACCACGCGAGCAAGTGGGAGTTGCTCTGCGATTAGCAGAGCAATTGAACATCACTACTTGGGTCGCGCTCCCGTGTGAGAACCCTACTAACTAGACGATCCCACATCAGTGGCCCG
>JAUSGG010000127.1 GCA_030649165.1 Armatimonadota bacterium | reverse complement strand
GCGCCAGCGAAGGATCTCGTATCACGAAAATACCACGTGAGGTTTGAACAGGCCCCACCTGGCGCAGTAGCAAAACAAGATTCTTCTCTTCGTTCAGAATGACAATCTCCGCGGCGTTGTTCGTGAATAATACAGGTTAGTGAGCGCTTGTCCGTTGACTTGGACGGATCCGCGATAGGTTATCCTTTTGAGGCCGTTCCCGCAGGATAGAACGGCAACACCGGGCCGATTCCACATTCCACACACCCCCTATATAGATGATGTGTATGTGGAATCAACCCATCGCGTCTGTTTCGCCGGGCGGTCTTGTGTGGAGTGTGAGGGCAGGGCCGTCGCAAGTGTATTTACGCTTCGGGACGAAAAAGCGTGTCCCGAAGCGTAGAAACCTTCGGCTGGGCCGCAAGCGACACGCCCGGAGGTTTCGGGATTTCCGGGTTGGGACGCCAGGTTGTCTGTTATCCCATACGCATGACGCCCAACCCTCAAATGCCGAAACAACGGAAAACAACGGAGTGAGGGTTGGTTCAGGAGAGAACGCGGATGAACGCAGATATCCGCGGATAAACGCGGATTGTTGGGGTTGCGCTTCGCTGGACGTGTGGCGGCGAATTCGAGGCTGAAAACGGGATTTGTCATCACGAAAGCACGAAAGGCTGCTAACCGCGGATGGACGCAGATGAACACAGATGGCCCCGGACATGTATGTCCGGGGCCATCTCCATCTCTCCTTGGATGATTTGGGCTAGAAGCAATACAGTTCACTTAAGCGGATCCCCCCTCACCCCAACCCTCTCCCGCCCAGGGGGAGAGGGGGACTTGGCGGATGCGCCACGTTAAGTGAACTGTGTTGGGGCTAGAAGCCTATCTTGATCTCGCCTGCCCCGGTCTTTTTGATCAGCGCGATACCGTTTGCATGGTCCCATGAGTCGGCGCCGGTGATGGTTTTTGGCCTGGCGTCGCAGCGAACCTCGATCTCCGCCGGGGCGGTTGATTCGGTGATCTCTATGCTCATCTCGCCTTGGGCGAAGGGGTGGACCTTTGCCTTGGTAATGTGCCGGGTCTTGTAGAGGTAGGGCTGCGAGACACGGGCGAGCGGGGTCACCACGGCCTCCTCATTCGGAGTCCAGGTGTTCCGAAGACCGTCGATCTCGAAATAGCCGCCCTTGTCAACGATGCAGGCATTCCTGATTGTCCAGATGGGGCCTGTCTGGCGCACGAGCCATGTGAGCCTTCGATTTCCGCCGGCCGCAATCTCGACAACAGACCTTCGAGCGACGCCGCCGGAGAGATCGAAACGGGCAATAGAGCCGGGCGCCAGCTCGCCCCTGGCGGCCAGCTTCGTTCCGTCGAACGTTACAGCGGGGTCGAAGGTCTTATCGCTCGCGCCGGCAAAGGAGAGCCTGGCTCCGTGGAAGATGATGTCGTGTGTCTGGCCCTTTATGGCGAGGTCGCAGGTTACGTGGAACCTGTTGTCGGAGGATGGGTCGGCATAGATGCTTTTCAACCCTTTGAGATCGGGCACGGCAAAGACGGCTTCGAACGTCCGCCGGCCGGCGCCAAGCTTCCATTCCGGGCCTTCGATTGCGTGGACCTGTTCGCCGGCGCGGTCACGCACGACCATCGTTACCTGCACGGTCGGACCCGGCTGCGCCGTCTCGAAATGGACCGCGACTCTGTATTTGCGGCCCGGCGCTATACGGTAGTATCCTTTGCTGGAACGTCCGCCTTCGGGCAAAGAGATGATCGTGTCCGGTTTCCCTTCAACCGGATAGAGCAGCACGCCCGGGTTGAGCCAATCCCAACTGAAATCCTCTCCCACGGCATTCACGTCCCTTTCGGTGATCGAGTAGCCGGGGAGAATCTTGCGCTGGCTGGCGGAGTGAGTCATCTGCGTGTAGATCGAGGTATCGGAGTTTTCGTTGAACACCGGGGAGTCTACACCCGAGATATAGAGCTCCTGGCTGCCTCCGTTCAGGTAGTTGTGGTTGTAGACCGGGATTCTCTCGCCGTCGCGCGAGCCGCCGATGCCGTAGCTGTAGGCGCAGGGGGCTTTCGGGTTCAGAGTGGTCCTGATCTTGAGCGTCTGGGTGAGATGCTTGTAGTCCTCCATCTCGTCGAAGAACTTCTCATGAGTGACGCTGTAGCCCTTCACGGTAAGCCGGTCCGGGCCGACTTCGAAATAGAACCCGCCGAGGTTGTCCTTACCGAAATGCCCACCCGGATACGGAGGATTGTAGCCTCCGATGCGTCCGCAGGAGACGAACAACTTCCCGTCCTTGCGGACCATCTCCCAGGTGTGATTGTGGCCGTGCAGCCAGGCGACGACGTTGGGATACCGTTTGAGAAACGCCCTTACCCGGCGGCTGTCGGCAAGCCGGCGGTAGCCGATGTTGTCCTGGGGAAGTGTAGTTCCAGCGATCGAGTTGTGCGCCAACAGGATCGTAGTGCTTTCCTTGTTGACATCGAGGTCCAATTCCAGCCACTTGAGCGTGTCGTCGGTCATAAGAGAGCAGAAGAGCAGTTGCGGGACGACGACGAAATGGATGCCCTTGATGTCGAAGCTGTAATAGGGTTTGCAGGGCATGCTTCCAAGCTCGCAGCACAAGGTCTCGGCGTCGGGCGCCGGCCAGCCCAGCAGTTCGTGGTTTCCCGGGCAAAGGAAGTAAGGCACGGTTCCCGATCCGCACTGGAGGACCTTCATCCAATTCGCGGCATGATCAGCTCCGCCGCCGTGAAGAGAATCTCCCGCGTCGAGGAATAGATCGAGGTCCGGAAACCGGGTCATGATATGCCGCATTGCGGCGGCCTGCGCGTCCAGGCTGGGCTGTTCGTGATGCTCCCAGCCGAAATGAGCGTCGGCGACAACAAAGCCTTTCAGCGCGCCCGTCCCCGAAGGCGAAGCTCCGGCAGGCGTTACAGTCTCATCCGCAAAGCCAAGCCGGCCGGCCGCGCCGAGCGCCGCCGCCCCCAACGCCGCGGTCTTGATAAATTCTCTTCGGTTCATGCTGTTTCCGCTCATAGCAACTCCTCGCTTCATCCGCGGTAAGATCACCTGCTCTGATTATAGTATACAGCTTTCTGCCTGCTGGAACGATGGCAAGCGTGATGAGGCAAGAGTTCACGAATGCAGAGAACTCTCACCCTCACCCTAACCCTCTCCCTCAAGGGAGAGGGGATTACGCTCGTGCTCTCCCAAGGATGAGCAGCGAGAAGAGTCGTACCGACCATTGCTGGAACTGTTACCGGCTGCTTGACTGCCAGGTGGGTAAATGCTAGAGTTCGAGAGGATTGGCAAACCGTGGTTCAAGATCAACCTTCCCTTTCGGCGTTGGTTTGAAGGCTGTGCTACTGGTCGCAACGTTGGCGCCGGCGGCTGTCGCAGCCTCATGTTCCAACTACCGGGCGTTCGACCTCGACGGCGACGGAACGGCCGAATACGTGTCATTCACTTATAACAGGGTCGCCGGCGGTCATCCGATGGGCGGGGACATCGTCGTATCGCACAAGATAAACGGCAGACTGAAGCCCGTCTGGCGTCAACGCGGCCTCAACCCGTGGAAGATCGAGATCGGAGACGTGGACGGCGACGGGCGAAAGGAAGTCGTCGCCGGGGTTTGGAAGAAGAGCCGGTACGATCCGGTTTTCGCGAATCGACCGTTTGTCTATTCGTGGAACGGCAAGAGACTCATCCCCAGGTGGCTTGGGTCGCGGTTGAGCAGGCGGTTTACGGACTTCGTCCTCTGCCAGCTCGATCGGGGCAACAAGACCGAGCTGATAGCGCTGGAGGAGGCGCCGCGCGGCGCGAAGTATGTGACGGTTTACCGGTGGCGCGCGTTCGGCTTCGACGGGGTGGGGCGGGTCGGGCCGATAACAGGCGTTCGCTCGTTGCAGTCGAAGAACGGGCAAGTTTTGGCCGAAACCGGGCAGGGACTGTATTCGTTAAAGCTTGTGAAGGAGAAGTTGAAGTTCACTCTCATATCGGAGGCGGGAAATGGCAGAGCGTCGGTTCGGTAGGATTGCATGTCTATTAGCAGCAATAGCGTTGGTTCTCGTTTTGGCGGGGGGATGCGCCCAAAAAACGCAGCGTCCGGTTCAAAGGCCGAAGCCGGCGCCCGCGACGAAGGCAAGCGAGGAGGTCGCCATAGAGACTGCCCCGGTCGTTCCGGAAATGGCGGCGTACAAGGCCGCGCCGGTGACGGCCAAGGTCAGGGATTACACAGTTGCGGCTGACCTGTCGAACGTTAGAAACCTGAAGATATTCAAGAAGCTGTTGACACAGAAGCAGCGAGGCATGATCGCCAGAAACGGCTTCGTTGTGACGCCGACGAACTTGATTCAGCTTTTCCAGGTTTATGAGTCGAACGCTTACGAGCGGCCTCTGGAGATTCCGAGCTTCATAACGGCCGACGCCATGCTGCATCAGTACCACATCTTCTACGATTTCTCCCTGCGCAAGCTGGAGGAGGGGAAGCTCTATACGATGGTGGAAGACCTAACGTCGGTCATGTTGAAGCAGAGTGAGAAGGACTATGCGGAAGCGAAGGACCCGATGGTCAAGGACGCCGCCAGAGGGAACGTAGCGTACTTCGCGGTGGCCGCGAGCCTATTGGGCAGGAATGTGACGCCCGCTTACGTCTCGGCTGAGGTAAAGGCGGACCTTGCGAAGATCAGCGGCCACAAAGCGCGGAACAAATCGCACGCGCTGACTGTCGGCGTTGACACAAGCAAGTTCGTCCCGGTCGGCGTTGACTTTACGATGATTGTTCCACGTGGGCACTACACCCGCAGCGAAAAGCTCAAGAGATACTTCAACGCGATGATGTGGTATGGCCTGGCCGGTATGCCGCTGCCCAATCAGGCGAATGACAGCGATGTGCCGACGCTCCGCGCGCTGCTCGTAACCCGCGCGCTGAGCGTCGCAAAGGGATCGAAGCCGGCTATGGAGCTGTGGGAAAGCGTGTACGAGCCGACCGTGTTCTACGTGGGATCGACGGACGACCTGACGCCGGCGCAATATCTGAAGATATCCGATGCGGTCTATGGGAAGAAACCCAGCATAAAGGCATTTGGCGATAAGACCAAACTGGCGGCGTTCATCGCTCGGGCGAAGAAGCTGCCCAAGCCGGGGATACAGACGGCTTACATGGACGAGGCTCCCGCGTTTCGTATACCGAATGGCCTTCAGCTTCGGTTCATGGGGCAGAGATTCGTATTCGATTCCCGGATTCTGCAGGAAATGACGTTTCCGAAGGTGGAGAAGCGAGGCTTCCCAAAAGGGCTGGACGTGTTCGCGGCCATAGGCTCGAAGCGGGCATACGACATTGTGGACAAAGTTTACCACGAACCGAGCGAGTTCCCCGGGTACGATAAGCAGATGGCGAAGATGCGCAAGGAAGTGGCGGCAATCCCGCGGTCGAGATGGCAGTCGAACCTGTACTACGGCTGGATGTGGAGTCTACAGCCGATGACGGGGACGTTCGGCAAGGGCTATCCGAGTTTCATGCGGAATGAGGCGTGGACCGACAGATCGCTCAACACCGCGCTGGGATCGTGGGCCGAGGTGCGGCACGACACCATCCTTTACGCCAAACAGAGCGCGGTCGAGTGCGGCGGCGACGGAGAAAAAGAGCGGCCGATGCCAAAGGGATATGTGGAGCCGAACGTAGAGTTGTGGAGCCGGCTGCTTTGGCTGACGGACAAGACCGAGCAGGGCTTGAAAAAGCGTGGACTGCTGACCGACGAGTTGGCGGAGCGTTTCGACTGGATGTCCGGCACTCTGGGGTTCCTCAAGACCGCGTCGATCAAGGAACTGCGCAACGAGGAACTGACCAGGGAGGAATACGATCGAATCCGGCGGTTCGGCGCGGAGCTGGAAAGCCAGATGTTGCAGTTATATGGCGGGGATGTCATCAGCGAAACCGATAAGAACATGGCTGTGGTGGCAGACGTGCATACTGCCGGGGACAAGTGCCTTGAGGAAGGTGTCGGCCGGGCGGCTGCGATGTACGTGGTCGTGCCCATCGGAGGAAAGCTGTGGCTCACCCGTGGCGCGGTCTTTACTTACTACGAATTCCAGCATCCCGCGTCCAACCGCCTGACGGATGAGGCGTGGCAGAAGATGCTGGAAACAGGCAAGGCTCCCGGGCTGCCCGCGTGGGTAAGGAGTTTTGTGGAGGGCGCGATTAAAGTCGAGCCTCCGCCAAGCGGCCGAATGCCGATGCCGGGTGGCTGCTGATTTGCCACGGCGACTGATGACAATCGTAATAGCCCTGCTCTCCCTGGGCGGGGCAGCGCGCGCACAGGAGGTCACCCTCGCCGCGGTCGGCGACGTGCTCCTTGCGCGATACGTCGGCGTTACGATTCGCAAACACGGCGCCGACTATCCGCTGGCGAAGGTCGCGCCGACGCTCAAGAAGAACGACCTCGTGTTATTCAACCTGGAGTGTCCGCTCTCCAAGCGAGGCGTCCCGACACACTTCAAGTATCTATTCCGCGCAAATCCGGCCCTCGCCAAGTCTCTAAGAGCGGGCGGGCTGAACGTGGCGAGCGTCGCGAACAACCACACGATGGACTACGGCAGGACGGCGCTCCTCGACACGATCTCTGCGCTCAAGAAGGCGGGCATAACGCCAGTCGGGGCGGGCCCCAACTCGGCGGCGGCGATACGGCCCGTCGTGGTCAGAGTGAAGGGGCTGAAGGTCGGGTTCCTTGCGTATACCGACGTGGACAACTTCGGCGTTTCTCCTCGAAAAGACCGGCCTACGACGGCGCACGTCCGGGAGGCGACGCTGGCGAAGGAGATACGCGCGGCGAAGCGCAAATCGGACGTGCTGGTCGTTTCGTTTCACTGGGGGAACGAGTATTGGCGCAAACCGAGCGAGCGGCAGAAGCGGTTGGCGAAGATAGCGCTTGCGGGCGGCGCGGACCTCATATTGGGCCATCACCCTCACGTATTGCAGCCAGCGATGAAGCATGGCGGCAAGATCGTTGTGTACAGCATGGGAGGGTTTGTCTGGGACGCCGTCCGTCCGGACAGGACGCGGAGCAATATCTACGTGTTTAGACTGGGCAAGAACAGGGCGGAGCTGAAGGAAGTGATTCCCGTGCGAATCGTTCGGTGCCAGCCGAGGCTCGTAGGTTTGTGAGGTTTGTTAGCGGGCCTGGCGAATGAATTCACGGCTACAAGAACACAAAATCCCCCTTCGGGGATTGGGAGAGTGGCTTCTGCTAGCCTGGATTATTCACGATGTGCCTGTATTGCCGGCAGTGCGCAGACACGTCATTCTTCGCTTCGCTCCTAATGAAGCGCCCCGTTTCGGGATTTCCGGGTTGGGACCCGAAGTTGTCCGCTATAGCATGTGTATGCCGCCCAACCCTCAAATCCCGAAACAACGGGTTGTAGGTTTGTGAGGTTTGTTAGCGGGCCTGGCGAATGAATTCACGGCTACAAGAACACGAAATCCCCCTTCGGGGATTGGGAGAGTGGCTTCTGCTAGAGAGGTTCGAGCGCGGTTAGTGTCGAACTTCTGCTGTGGCGACTCGATTGCCGATTCCAATGAAGGTCGTGGCATTATGAATCTACGGGAACGCTTCCTGGAAGTGATGGGTTTTAACTCGAACGTCCACTCGATCAAGTGGGAGTTCGGTTACTGGGGAGAGACTGTAAAGAACTGGTACGCCTCGGGCCTGCCCTGTAACAATTACCCCACCCTGCCGACGGAAGTTACGACACCCACCTCTTCTCTCTACATCCCGGCCTGGACTTATCGCGGGCCGAACGTGCTCCCAAACGGTATCGGCGTAATGGCCGGCGGGCTCTACTGGCCTACGCAGGGGTTCCCGATCGACACGGACGCGCGCGATTTTATGAAGATGGACGGTATGCAGCGGATGGTCGACGTGAACCTGCATTTTTGCCCGATGTTCGAGAGCCGGGTCATACAACAGGATGAGGACTCGCTCACGTACACGGATATCGACGGCGTCACGCGCAAGTTCCTAAAGGAGCAGGCGACGATTCCCGCGGGGATGGACTGGCCGATCAAGGACAAGGCGTCGTGGGAGAAGGTGAAGTCCGAACGGCTGCGGCTGGACAACATCAAGGACCGCTTCCCGTCGAACTGGGCTGAGCTGGTGAAGGAGTATAACAGCCGGGACTATCCGTTGGCGATAGGCGGGTATCCGTTCGGCATGTTCGGGACTCCGAGCCACCTGCTGGGTTACCAGAACCTGTTCGAGATGTACTATGACGATCCGGCGCTGGTGCACGACATACAGAACACGTTCACTGAGCTGTGGATCGCGGTCTTCGAGGAGGTATTGGCGCAGGTCGAAGTGGACCACGTCCACTTCTGGGAGGACATCAGCATGGGCAAGGGGCCGATGGTGTCGCTCAAGACGGTGCGGGAGTTTATGCTCCCATACTACAAGCGCCTGATCGACTTCCTGAAGGCCCGCGGGGTGAAGATCATCCTGCTCGATACGGACGGCGACTGCAACTCGCTCATCCCGCTTTACATGGAGGTCGGAGTCACCGGGATGTATCCGTTTGAGACTCACTGCGGGATGGATATTGTCAAAGTTCGGAAGGAGTATCCAAAGCTCCAGATGATGGGCGGCGTTCCGAAGGGCGAGATTGCCAAAGGCAGAGACGCTATCGACCGCGCGCTCGGGCCGGTGGAAGAGGTCTTGAAGACCGGAGGCTACATTCCGTTCGGCGACCATTTCATCCCGCCGGACGTGGGGTGGGAGGATTTCCGGTATTATCGCGGCAAACTGAACGAGATGATCGACAGGCGCTAGGCTGGGTTCAGGGAGAACGCGGATGAACGCAGATATCCGCCGATGAACGCGGATTATGGGAGTTCCGGAAAAAGCAGATTCCTCTCTACGTTCGGAATGACTTCCTGCCTGACCATGAACTCTCACGGCCGAAGGGAAACTTGGACAGAGGAGACAATATGCGATTATTGACGCTTTTGGCTTGTGTGGTTTTGGCGGTTGCGTTGGCGCTGGGCGGGTGCGGCGGTAAGAAGCAGAAGGCGGCTGAGAACTACAGGTTCACGTTCGTGATCTATGGAACGGCCGGGAACCCGTTCTGGACGAAGGTTGTGAACGGGGCGAAGGAGGCGGCTGATAAGATCGGGTGCAGCGTCGATATCCAGTACGCCGACAACGACGCGACCAAGCAGAACGACATCATAGAGACCGCAATGGCGAACAAAGTGGACGGCATCGGAATGGCGATCAACTACGACGACGCCTACGACGAGTTGGTCAAGAAGTGCCTGGAGCAGGGGATCGCGGTGGTCGCGTTCAACATCGATGACTCCAAGAGGGCCGCGGGCAATTCGCGGATGGCGTACATTGGGCAGGATATGGAATCCGCGGGGTTCATCATAGCGAACCGGCTGATAAATGACGGCAAGCTCAAGAAGGGAGACCTGGTGGTATGTCCGGTCGAGCATCCCGACGCTGTGTACGCAAGGCAGCGTTACGCGGGGGCGCGGCGCGCATTTGACGCGGTCGGGATCAAGTCGGAGGTCCTCAACACCGGCGGCGTTTCGCTGGAGGACACGCTTAACAAGCTCACGCAGTATCTCCTGGGCCACAAGGACACGGACGCGATCCTGGGAATGGGCGGCATGCCGATGGAGGTTGCCCCTCAGGCGACGGCTGAGGCAGGGATGAAGATTCCCAACGCCGGATTCGATCTGACAAAGCAGATCGCGACGAACATCACGGACGGCAAGTCGATCGCGACGGTGGACCAGCAGCCGTTCTACCAGGGGTTTCTGACCATCACCCAGCTTTATTACAACCGCAAGTACGGTTTGCATCCGTGCGATGTGAACACCGGGGGCGGGGTTGTGGATAAGACGAACGTCAAGCAGGTGTTGGAGTTCGCGGACACGACTCGGTGATCGGCGTTTGGAACCGCCGATGAACGCGGATTATGGGGAATTGAAAGGCAGATTTGATCACCCTCACCCCATTCGCTGCGCTCAGGGCAGGCTCTAACCCTCTCCCGTCAAGGGAGAGGGGATTTGCATTGGATTAGGCAAAAGCTTGATGAAGAATACCTGGGGAGCGACTAGAGGCTGTGCATCCGGCATCGCGCGTATAGTCTCCGCTGTCGTGCGGATTCTGTGCCAAGCGGCGAAGAAGACCTGGCGAGCGGTCAGGGGTTATAAGTCGGGGAATGTGCTTATCGTTTTCGTCGTCGTGCAGATTCTGTGCATTGGTGCGTGGCTTGTGTTTGGTGACCGATTCCCTTACGGGAGCCCGGCGAATATACAGACGGCGCTGAAGTCGATTCCACCGATGGCGATACTGGCGACAGGCGTGGGGCTGTTGATGATCGCGGGCGAGTTCGACCTGTCAGTGGGCTCGAACTATGCGCTCACGGCGTTCATACTCGCGCGGGCGTTCAACTCAGGAATCCCGGCGCCGGTCGCCGCGTTGATGGGGCTGGGACTCGGGGCGTTCATCGGGCTGGTGAACGCGTTCGTGACGCTGAAGGCGAAGATACCGTCGTTTATCGCAACGCTGGGCGCGATGATGTTCTGGCGGGGGATCATCCTGGTTCTGTCAGGCTCTCAACCGGAGGCTTACCGACCGGGCGGCGCCTGCGAGGCCATGTTCTGCGCGTCGATCGGCCCTATCCAGGCGCAGTTTCTGTGGGCGATCGGTGTGGCCGTTGCGGCCCACCTGATACTTGAGCGTCACAAGCTGGGGAACCACATGTTCGCGGTCGGCGGAAACCGCGAGAGCGCGGTTGCGATAGGCGTATCGCCAAATGCCGTAAAGCTGATCTGTTTCGTGATAGCGGGGCTGCTGGCCGCGTTCGCGGGGTTGATGGCGAGTCTGCGGGTACATTCGGTGTCGCCGGACCAGGGCGCCGGGCTCGAACTGCGGGCCATCGCGGCGTGCGTGATCGGGGGACTCAGCCTGGCGGGCGGCGAGGGCAGCATACTGGGGGATATTCCTCGGCGCCGCGCTGCTCTACACGATCCAGGACGTGCTGCTGCTGCTGCGCGCGCCGGGGCCCTATCTGGACTTGTTCGTGGGCATCCTGATTGTAGCCGCTGTTGTTTCCAACAGGCTGACGAAGAAAGAGAGGGACTAGCGGATGAACGCATCGGTCCCGCTCATAGAACTACAAGGGATCACAAAACGTTACGGCGCGGTGACGGCGCTGGATTCCGTCGATTTCCGGATTGACCCCGGCGAGGTCATCGGCCTTCTTGGCGACAACGGCGCGGGCAAATCCACGCTCATCAAGATACTCTCCGGGATCGTCCAGCCCACATCGGGCGACATCCTGTACCAGGGCAAGAAGGTCAAGATCGGATCACGCAGGGAGTCCTACGAGATGGGGATCGAGACGATCTACCAGGACATAGCGCTCGTTGACCAGATGGACATCATGCGCAACATATACCTGGGGCGGGAGGAGACCGGCCCACTTGGGTTTATGAATATGGCGAGCATGAAGGAAAAGGCCATGCGCGTGCTGGAGCATACGGTCGGCATCTCGGGTATCACGTCGCCGGACCAGATCGTGAAGGGCCTCTCGGGCGGGCAGAAGCAGGCGGTTGCGCTTGCCCGGGCCGTCTACTTCAAGAACAAGATACTCCTACTTGACGAGCCGACCAGCGCGCTTTCGGTTCGCGAGACCGAGAAGACGCTCGAGTACATCATTCAGTTGAAGGGCGAGGGCGTTTCGAGCGTGCTGGTGACTCACAACATCTACCACGGCTACCACACCGCGGACCGGTTCGTCGTGCTGAGCCACGGGAAAAGGATCCTCGACGTGACGAAGGCGGAGACGAGCATCGAGGAGTTGACGAGGACGGTTGTGGATTTGTAGGGTTTTAGGTTTATAGGGTTGTAGGGTTGGCCGTCTCTCAGGCATCAGGTGATCTCGTTTCCAAGGTTCAACCCTCACCCCGGCTCTCTCCCTTCCAGGGAGAGGGGGTTGCTGGGTACGCGGCAGATGGAGGGGATTTGGTGGCGACGAAGAGTTTCATTGAGAGCGTTCTTGAGCAGGGCGGGGGAGTGTTTCGCCTGGCGCCGGTATTCGTTCCTCGGAGGTTCAGCTCGCCCGGAAGACGGCTGCGGCTGCACCCGGACGACTACTTTGCGCTTGGCGCCGAGCGGGGGGCGATCAAGGAGCGATGGTTTTCGTCCGTGATTCCGGCGATGAACGGCCCTTTGGCCCCGGCGGACGAGGGGATGAGCTACGTCGCGCCCTCCGACGATCCCAGTGACAAGTTCACCTTGAAGGAAGCGCAGGATGAGCTTGGGGCCGACCTGGTGGGCGAGGATCTGATGGCCAAGTATTGCGGATGGCCGATGTACTCGAAGTTCTTCGATTACTCCAAGCCGCTCTTCCACCATCTGCACCTCGGATTCGAGGACGCGGCGCGGGTGGGCCGGATCGGCAAGCCGGAGGCTTACTACTTCCCGCCGCAGCTCAACAACTACGTGGGAGAGTTCCCCGTAACCTACTTCGGGTTCGACCCCGATGTCACGATCGACCAGGTCCGCGAGCGGCTGCTGCAATATGAGGACGCCGATAATCGGATCACGGAGCTTTCGCGGGCGTACAGGATCGTGCTTGGAACGGGTTGGTACGTGCCGCCGGGGATACTGCACTCTCCGGGGTCGGCGCTCACATACGAGCCGCAGTGGAACAGCGACGTGAACTCAGTGTATGAGAACGTTGCGTCGGGCGAGGTGTATCCTTATGAGTTCCTGGTGGAGAACTGCCCGGATGACAAGAAGCGGGATGTCGAGTACATTCTGAGCCTGATGGACTGGGAGAAGAACATCGACCCGCATTTCAAGAAGACCTACTTCCGCCCGCCGGTCATGGCACATTCGGACAAAGCGTATTCCGAGAAGTGGATCGCCTACGCAAATCCCTACATTGCCGCGAAGGAGCTTTCGGTGGCGCCGGGAGAGACCGTCACGGTCAAGGACGGCGCCGCCTACGGCTGTATTCTGATCCAGGGGCACGGCAAGGTGGGGGTCCACGACGCGGAGGCGGCAATCATGCTCCGGTACGGCCAGTTGTCACAAGACGAGTTTTTCGTGAGCGAGCGCGCGGCAAAAGAGGGCGCGCGGATTGTCAACGCCAGCCGCTCGGAGCCGCTGGTTATGCTCAAGCATTTCGGGCCGAACCATCCGGACGCGCCGAGCAGAGGTGAGAGTTGAGAGTTGAGGGTTGAGTGTTGAGGGAGACCTCCCCGTCGCCCCCCTTCCTTCGCAATTCAGGACAAGCCTGCGAGGAGAGGGAGCCGAATGGGGGGCCTTACTGACGATTCTTGAGGACTTCGTGTTTGCTCTCGATGATGGCGCGGAAAGAGTCCGATATAGAATGCCAGTCGACGGGGTCGACTATGATGGGCAGGTCCGACTCCGCGAACGCGTCCTTTAGCGCCTCGATCCTGCGCCAATCGAGCTTTTCGTTGCTAACCAAAGCAATGTCCAAGTCGGAGTAAGCCGCCGCTGTTCCTCTTGCTCGGGAGCCGAAAACGAGCGCCTCGCAATCCGGAACGTATTCGGCAAGAATGCGCTTGATCGTCTCAAGGTGCAGGGGATCGAGGTCAATCATTTCCCGCTTCCAGTTGCCGCAGCAGATACTCGGCGTCACCGAGAAAGTCAATTGCGGTCTTATAGACAGATATGGCCTGCTCTTCGTTGTATGTGTGGGACGTGAGATTCCGGGCGTCTCCATATACAAACCAGGGTTCGGGATCCGCAACCAACCCGTAGCGCGCGGCCAATCTGAACAATTCCTTTCTGGTTCTCGGGAATTCGGCATCCTCGGGGGTACGGTTCTCCCGAATCCAACGCTGGATGAACTTCCAGCACTGCTCATAGGCCACTTCAAAACCCTGAATCACCCCGGCCCTAACCGCGTCTACGACGTCTTTATTTTGAATATCGGCCACGGCGGTCGCGGCATTGATGGAGCGCCGCAGCGTGTCAATCGCTTTCCTCAAGCCGGTTAGATCAAGAGTCATCGAACCCCCCGGTACAATGATGCCGTGCCTTGACCTCCCCCTAACCCCCTCCTAAGAGGAGGGGGGACTCCCTCTCCTTGCAGGAGAGGTATGGGGTGAGGTCTTTAGTGATTGGACTTTATCCGGTTCCTGCTAGCCAAGTATACAACCGGATGTCGAACTGTTCAAGCGGCTATGAGACCGAATGCGTCGCGGTCGGAGTCAGGATGGGCGCTCGTTTCCAGCCTGAGGGGGAATTCCGGCTCAGCGGTCATACGGTCGGAGGCGTACTCGGCGAGAAGCCGGTTCAGGACGGCGCGTTTGCGCGCCCTCGCCCGTGAGGAGCCTGCGCGCCGTCTCACGGGTTCGACACGAAAGCCGGATCTGAGTCCGGACACCTTTACCTTCATACGCTTGTTGCTCATCATACCTCACCTGTAATCGGAGTTGAGAGAGGCCGGTGGACAGCGGCCACATTGAGGCCCAATTCCCGGCAAATGTCCAGAAGCTGATCGACGCGATGCGCGCAAGTCCCGCGGCTCGTAGACCTGAACGTCGTGCCCCCTGGTCATCAGTTCATAGGCGACGCCGCGCAGGAAATGGGCGCCGCCGTTGTTCCAGTCGGAAACCAGGGAATGGTAAAACATTATGATGCGCATACCCAGCCCCTCGCCGGGGGGAGCGCCACGGTGTGTGGCGTCAGCCTCCTCAGAGCATCCCAGGCTTAGTTTTCGCCCCGAGCTTTCCCTCGCATCGAGCAACAGATGGCAGGCAGCCATAACCTGTGCGCTACAAGGCGAAGGACTTCGCGCGATTGACACACACGCGCATAACCGAGGCGTTGGCCACTGCGCGGACAGGTTTGCGCAGAGTCAGTTTCGTTTACCCGGCGGAGGTAGGGGCAAAACATACGGGAGAAGGTATGAGTGATGAGTGACCTCCCCCTAACCCCAACACTGTTCACTTAAGCGGATCCCCCCTCACCCCAACCCTCTCCCGCCCAGGGGGAGAGGGGGACTTGGCGGATGCGCCACGTTAAGTGAACTGTATTGCCCCTAACCCGCATTATTCACGAACACCGCGTTGTACAGCCCCTCGATACGGTCCCGGAGGACCTACTCGGGGACACGGACTTTGTTGTTATCATGCCGGAAAAGTATAACTCCGCGTTCCCGAGTAGCCGCTCCGGCGGCGTATCGAGGGACAGTACGGCCCATGGCAGACTGTAGTGCTTTCAGACGTTTCGTGAATAATCCGGGCTAACCCCAATACGGTTCACTTAAGCGGATCCCCCCTCACCCCAACCCTCTCCCGCCCAGGGGGAGAGGGGGACTTGGCGGATGCGCCACGTTAAGTGAACAGTGTTGGGGCTAACCCCCTCCTAAGTGGAGGGGGGATTTTGGCAACGCAACCGCCAACTTACAACGCCTAACCGTCAACCGTCAACTGCCAACCAACAACCGTCAACCGTCAACCAACAACTATCAACTATCAACCTGATACACCTGAGGCGTCAAAAGGGACCGGCGCTGGGTATAGGCCCGGTAGTCAAGGGACCAGCGCCTGAGGGGTGAGCGCTTATGAGGAACGAGCGGGGGACCGCCCGCGTACGGGTTCCGTTGCGGGTGGATTTCGTCGGCATGTCCGATCTGCGGCCCTTTTGCGATGACTACGGCGGGGCGGTTCTGAATGCCAACATCGCGAGGTGGCTGCAGGTTCGCGTCACGATCAGGCAGGACGCGCGTCTCGTCGTCAGCGCCCCGGACATCTCCCTCGATCCGCGGGAATACGAGAACGTGGAAGCGCTGGCCGACGACTCCGATGCCGCCTTGACCGCCGAGATACTAAAAGCCCTGGAGTGGACACAAGGGCTGGACATTCAGACGTATCTGGAAATGCCGCGGGGCGCCGGACTCGGTTCGTCCAGCGCGTACACGGTAGGGCTGTTGGTGGCCATCAACGCTCTTAAGGGTTACCCTCGCACTAATATGGAGCTGGCCGCGATGGCTATGGACATCGAGGAGCGGGCGCTGCACGTCCACTACGGATGGCAGGACCAGATCAGCCCGCTGCTGCCGGCGGGACTGCGCTTCTTAGAAGTGTCCAAGCGGGCCGCGCCTTTCCAATTCCAGTTTGAGAGGCTGCCTACCTCGGAACAGACTATCGAAACCGTCGAGCGCCGCGCGCTGCTATGCTTTACGGGCGCGTCTCGATCGGCGGGTGTCGTGCTTCGCGACGTGCTGGACCGATTTACCGCGCGCGAGCCGGCCACAGTGAACGCGCTTCGGAAGCTGTCGGATATGGCGCGCGTCCTGCGCGTAGCGCTGATCTCCGACGACATGGCGGCGGTGGGCCCCATACTTACGGAGACATGGGCGGCGCACTGCGCGCTGTCGCCCGCCGTGACGACCCGCCAGATCGACTATCTTCTTTCTTTTGGGGCGGAGAACGGCGCGGAGGCCGGACGGGTCTGCGGAGCGGGCGGCGGCGGCACGCTGATGTTCTGGAGCCGCGACGGCAGAGATTACCTGCTCCGCCAGGCGCTGATCAGCCAGGGCTACCAGGTTTTCCGTCTCGGGTTGGACGGGGCGGCTCTGGGGTGTTGGCTGGAGTAGGTGGACCCTATTGCCTCCTTCGGCAGCGTCGCCGGCGCTCTGCTACCGAAGGATCAGTGATTTCAGATTGCGGATTGGGGATTCACTACCCTCACCGTGGGAAATGGCGGAATATGGCCGCGTCTGCGCGGGTATCCTGACAGTGCGGAAGATGTGGCCCGGATAGTATTAGGAGGAGAGCAAATGGATAGAAGATTGAGCGTTATCAGCGGACTGGGCTTGGGCGCTGGGCTGATGTACATACTGGACCCGGACAGGGGCAGGCGGCGACGCGCTATGGCGCGGGACAAAGCCGTGCATCTGGTCAAGAGCGCCCGTCACGCGACTGACGTGACGGCCCGCGATTTGGCCAACAGGGCGCGCGGGCTGGTGGCCGAGTCCAAATCCATGTTTTCCAGACAGCAAGTGCTGGACGACGTGCTTGAAGAGAGGATTCGCGCGAAGCTGGGGCGCATTGTGAGCCATCCCGGCTCCATCGAGATACACGCCCAGAATGGCGAGATCACTGTCGGCGGCCACGTGTTGAGCCGGGAAGCCGACAAGCTCATATCGACGATTTCGCGCATCAGAGGGGTAAAAGGCGTGGAGAACCAGTTGGAGGCGCACGAACAGGCGGAGGACATACCGGACCTGCAGGGCGTTCCGGCGCCAAGAGGCGGGCAGTTTGAGCTTGCTCAAGAGCACTGGTCGCCGGCGGCGCGGTTTCTCGTAGGCGGAACCGGGGGAGCGCTGACACTATACGGCATCAGGCGCGGCGGACTCCTGGGCGGCGCGCTGGGGCTGGCGGGCGTCGGAATGCTGGCCCGCGCCGCCACCAACACAGAGATCAAGCGACTCCTGGCGATGGGCGTGGGGCGATGCGGGGTCGATGTCCACAAGACTCTGAATATCGACGCTCCCATCGAGGAGGTTTTCCGGTTCTGGACCGACTATGAGAACTTCCCGCAGTTTATGGAGCACATTCGGGAGGCGCACGATCTTGGTGAAGGGCGTTCACATTGGACGGGCGCCGGTCCTTCGGGGATTCCCGTGTCCTGGAACGCCGAGGTAACCCAGTCGGAACCGAACAGCGTGATAGCGTGGAAGAGCGTGCCCGGTTCCACGGTGGAGAGCGAGGGAATCGTGCGATTTGACAGTAACGCCGACGGTTCGACGCACGTTGACGTGCAAATGTCGTATAGGCCGCCTGCCGGCGCCGTCGGGCACGCTGTGGCGGCGCTGTTCGGGGCCGATCCCAAGAGACAGATGGACGAAGACCTCGGACGGATGAAGAACCTGATCGAGAGAGAATACGCGCCGCGCAAGAAGGGTAGGGAGTTAGAAATTAGGAGTTAGGAGTTAGGGGTTAGCCCGCATTATTCACGAAACGTCTGAAGACACTGCAGTCTGCCATAGGCTTTACCGTCCCTCGATACGCCGCCGGAGCGGCTACTCGGGAACGCGGAGTTATGCTTTTCCGGCACGAAAACAACAAGTCCGCGTCCCC
>JAUSGG010000117.1 GCA_030649165.1 Armatimonadota bacterium | reverse complement strand
TTGTTGACCGTGAAGGTGTAGCTCTTCCATCCCAGCGTGTTGGTGAGCGTCGGACCATTGATGTGCTGGTACGAACTGCTCGTCGAGTCATAGTCCAGGCCCAGGGTAGCCGTGCCTATATCGTAGTAGTCGAACGTTATGTTCAGGTTCTGCTTGCTGCCCTGATAAGAGTAGGCATCGGCGACACCGAAGTACATGTAGATGTCGGGATAGTCGACGTTCTCGCGGCAGTAGTGACCTGCCGAAGTCCACGGGATCGTGTCTCCATCGGCGACCTGAATGTGGGTCATCCCGTCTTCTACGTCAGGGCTGCCGAGGTCGATGGACACCGCGTCCGCGCCGTTGCTGGCGAACTCAACGTTGTTGAGGTTGACTACGCCGCTATCGAACTTCACTCGCAGGATATGCTGGCCGGCGGTCAGATATCTGGCCGGAGCAATGATCGTCGTCCAGTTTTGCCAGCCGAATGTGGTGTCGCAGGACTTGGAGCCGGTGATGTTGTTGCCGTCCAGCTCGGCGTGGAAAACATTCGGTCCGCCGTTGGCTGTGGCCACTCGGAATTTGACGCTGTAGTCGCCATTGGTTGCCACGTTCACAGTGTACTCGGCCCACTCGGCGGTGTCGACTGCTCCAATGCAGTAGCCGCCGCCAGTGTCGACTGCGTCAAAGATGTCTATATCGTCGGTGCGGAATAGTCCGCCTGCATTACCGGGTGTCGTATCGTAGAAGGATACGTTCTGGCCGCCAATGTCATAGTTCTCGGCCTGGACGGTCCCCGGAATCGCGATTACGCCGGAATACGGCGTCTGAGTGGCGTCAAGGAAGCAGTCTCCCCACAGGGCGGGAACCTTGCTCATGCCATTGTAAGTCGTGTCGGACCAATCGTAGACCGTTGATAGTCCCCAATCGTTGTTGTTGTCGTTGTCCCTGAAGTTGAAGTCCACGCCGACCGTATTACCGGCAGCGGGCACATCAGGGTCAAGAGCGGACTTAGCGATCCTCGCCTCAAGCCACCAACCCGTGCCGTCTCTGACAACCGCCGAGGTCACGCCGGCAAGAACCTGCGTAGCGTAACCCGTCGTCGTCATATAGACGTTCTTCTGGTTGTTGGCGTCGATGACGAGTTGGATGTCGCTTGTCGAGTTGCTCATCGGAACGCCGCCGTGGTCGTGGCTAGGATCGATGTAGAACTCCACACAGTCGTTCATCCAGTTATCGCCGACCGGATTGTTGTAGCGCATGTCGTTGTCGTCGCAGCGAACCAGGAAGTAGAGATAGGTTGAGGTGTTGCGACTGTACACTTTGGCGGTGTGGTCGGAAGCGCTGGTCGGCAGAACTCCGCCGGTGTAGTAGCTTCCGTAGTACAGACTGCCGCCGTCAAAGCCGGTGAGAGCGATATCTCCTGTTCCACTCTGCCCACCTCTCACTAAGGTGGTGAACTCAGAAAGGTTCCAGTCGCTCGTGGCGCCATCGACTGTGATCGTCGCGGACCCCCTGGAGTTGAGGGTTTTGTTTCCGCCGGGAGGAGCGGGCAACGTCGGGCCATAAGCGCCCTTGATGACGTAGATCTCATTACCCATCGCCAGGTTGATCTGCTCCGCGGCGTTCTTTGTAGTGGTGTCCATTACCAGTGCGCCGGTGAGAGGGTCGTATACCCTGAATGTGACCTGCTGGCGAGCTTCAAGCGTAACTCCACCGCCCAGGACACCCTGAGTGAAGCAGATGAACTCGATGCCCTTCCTGCCGCCGATGTTCCTATGGCAGCCATTGGTGGCGCCGCCAACGTCCGTCCAGTACTTGTTCGCCTGGCCCATGCTGTAGGCAGTGAACGGGGCAGCGGATTCCTTACCGTCGTTCCTGATCCAGCTTGCGACGTCCGCCGGGATTATGCCTTGCATATACCGGTACGCCGCGAAGCCGGCCGAAGCCTCAAATGTGACGTCGCCCCAGACTCCCGCTCTGGAGTGATAAACGTACATCGGCAGATTTGCTATCCACGCAAACGCCCCCGCCGCAGCCAAGTGGTTCGCGTGGTCTTCGGTGCTGACCGACGACCCGCTGCCGATAGGCTCGTTGCTGCTGGTCGGTGGCACGCCGGGATAGAGAGCAGGAACTCTCCAACAATCAATGACCGGCTCCCAGTGCCCGTCAACTCCATTCAGGGTTCTGCTGAAGTGGACAGTAGCAATGTCCGCCGGTCCCGAACTGTACATAGCCTGAATTCCGGCATCACTTCTGTCCACCGGACAAGTAATCGAGACCGGTATGCTGGTACGATCCGCCAGATACTGGCAGAAGTCTCGCGTCACGCTTTCATCAGGGAACCCGTTCTGCCAGCCTTCGTTGACTACCTCGATCTGGACTACCTTGTGCGGTCTGGCGTTGCAGTGCGCAAGGATGGTGTCCATATGTGTATAGCGCGCAGGGTCGGTTGGGAAAACATTCTGAGCGCCGGCGAATATAGTGACCTCCGTGCGGAGGCCATATGTGTCGTATGCTGTGTCGATATCATAGTCGAACTGGGCCCAGTAGTCGGGCCAGGCCGGGACGCTGCCAAAGGCCACGGGGGCTATCTCCAAACCAGCCCAGTCTACCGAGGAAAGGATTCGCTGGTAGTTGAAGCCCATGCTCGACATGGCAGCCAAGTCGCTTGCCCACCGAGTGCGGTCATACTTACACAACTGCAGTGACCTGAAATAGGTGAAGCCCACGCCCAGGAACGGGCCGTTGTTGTCCCACAGTGTGTTGCCCTGGACAAGAACATTGTTGGAGCCGCTGTAGCTGCTGTCCACTCTGAACCAGTAGCCGTTCGCGCTCCACCCGCTCCAGCCGCTTGCGCTGCCGATCTTCACGAACACGTAGTGGTTGGTCATATTGCCGAGAGCCCCGGTATAGGCCCAGTCTCTCGAAGACATTACCTCGCCGGAATCCCAGGCTATACTGGTGTCTGGGTTGTCGGTGTAGCAAACCCTGACCTGGTACCGGTCATGCGTATTGCCAGACCACTTGATGAATGCGATATTGCTCTTCATCGTCCCGCCGCTTGTCGGCGTGGTAACAGTGGGAGCAGCGGGAATCGCGTTGGTCATGTCCCACGCTTTGAAGTAGCTGTACTTCGCGCCGATCTCGGAGCCTTCGAGGGCTCTCCTCGGACTGCATCCAATCCGCACACTGTGGCCGGCGGGTGTGTAGTTTCCGGGCACCGTGTTGCTGAGGATATTCACGCCGTCTCTGAAGACGTTCAGACGACTGTTGCCACCCTCCGGTCCCCACTCCACGCGAAACTTGTAGTTGGTCGATGGACTCCATGCCAGAACGGCGGTGTCCAATTCGAAGAAGTTCGGGGTGATGGCGTAGACGATCTCACAAGAGCCGTTCTTCGCGCCGTCGGCGACCCCGCTTTTTCTGACGAAGTGCTTATAGGGATTGTCCCTGTAACCTGGAGCGTAGACGGTGTCCGCGCTGCCGAACGTGTAGTCATACATGTGGAAGTGTTCGGTCTTGTGCGGATAAGTGTTACTGATGCCCGTAACGTAGAACTCCGCCGCGCCTTTGCTGACGCCGTACGGCAGGTGCCAGTATATAGAATCGTAGTCTCCCGTCACCTGCCAGCCGCCCGCGACGAACGATCCGCCCCCTTGGGTTCCGCTCGTCGATCCTTGCAGCGGATCATCCAGCAGAAGCTGGGCCGCAACCGGAGATGCAATGAGGACCGCGACAATTGCGACGGTCATCATTAACAGGGTTGCTTTGGCCCGGTGTTTACTTGCTAACATTTATTATCCCTTCCTCATTCTTGGATTTGGCGGCTCTAATAGCGGCCGCTCTCGAAAATGTGTGAACCAAGTGAATCTAAGCTAAAGCGTCACCTCCTTGTCGCCTGTGCTCGTCGCCGGGCCGGTTCCCATAGCAGCAAACGGGATTCTCGCCCCCAAGGGACCATAGCGGATGAACAGCCCGGCTGGCCGGGTCGGCAGGTCCGTTTCCAGACGATATTCGGTTTTTGCGGTTGTGGATTGTGGAGAGTTAACAGCCGTGAGGGTTACCAGCCTAGCCACTGCCACATACACGTTTCAGCGGGCTCTGGGTTACCGCAACCACGGCGCGCGGGGGTTACCCTGCAATTGCAGCCGGTCCAGGTCCGTCAGATGCCTCGGATACTAACGAACTACCAGATTTACTATCTCGATCGGTCAGTCGTAATGCGGTCGTTGACCGCTCAAATACCTCCGACCTCTTGAGCTTAGTGGGTGTCACGCTGGGGCTGAACGCGGATTGAGGCGTTCTTAGGGACCCGCTTGTGAATTCCAGGAGGGATTAAGCTCACAAATCACGGCGGCGCCTCGCTCGGAAGAACTGAGAGTTGGCCCGCTGTTGATTCATTGCCTTCTTATAACACGTATTGTTGCCTTTGTCAAGCCAATTCCGATTATCTGAAAAAAACTTTGGTTTTTTTGCGGCGAGACCGTCGAACGACGATATTTC
This sequence comes from Armatimonadota bacterium, assembly GCA_030649165.1. Classification (GTDB taxonomy): domain Bacteria; phylum Armatimonadota; class UBA5829; order UBA5829; family JAUSEB01; genus JAUSGG01. The sequence goes on along the minus strand of JAUSGG010000117.1, from coordinate 1,211 downwards.
GTTCGCCTGCCTGCCCGCACACTTGCCGGTTCTGTGTGGAAAGAATGGACGGTTGTGCTTGTCCCCAGCTCCGATGTAACGCTCTTCGCTGTCCCCCCGTCTATTCCAGTGGAAAGCGTCCGGAACTACGCCCGCCCTTGCATCTCAGCCAGGGAGGAAAGACGAGCGTAATCCCCTCTCCCTTGAGGGAGAGGGTTAGAGCCTGCCCTGAGCGTAGCGAACGGGGTGAGGGTGAAAGTTCTCTCCATTTCTGAACTCTTGCTGGAAAGCAGGAAATCAGCGGAGGGCATATCTGAAATGCTAAAACGTACATTCGCAACAGTCACCGCGGCGCTCGTTCTGGCGCTGGTGGTGTCGATCGTCGGCGCGGCCCAAGTCGTGCGGCAGCGTCACGCAATGCCGGCCCGAGGTGTGACTCTGCGAGCGTTCGCAAGGGCGCTTGACCTCACTCCGAATCAGATTACGGACGTCAGGTCCGTCCTCACTCGTCTCCGGACGGACGCAAAAGCCGTTATCCAGTCAGACCGAATCAGACAGGAGAAACGCGACGAGTTGCTGCGTCTGCGCGGCATCGCGAAAGACGACATCTATGCGCTGCTCACATCCGAGCAGAGAGCAAAGGCCGACACAACTCGGCTTGTCGATAGGTTGTTGTCTGCCAGAAAACGACACGGCGCGCTCCTCAGAGTTCTGTCAAGGCTGGACCTCACTCCGGATCAGAAAGAATCGGCGCGAAGCATCCTGCGGGATTCCGCCGCTCAGGCCAGAGCGGCGCGTCAGGACAGCGCGCTCTCTCCCGAAGCCAAGAGGGCCCGGCTTATCGCGATTCGCCAATCGGCATTGGACAGAATCAAGTCCATACTGACCGCGGACCAGAGACACAAGTTGGAGCAGTGGCTGAGCAGCCACCGCAGCGGTAGAGGCGTCGGCGCTCGCGGTACGGGGGAAATCTAACTCCCTCCCTGACTCTCTGCCGGCGCCGAAGAGGCGGTTCCGGATAGGTCGGAACCGCCTCCTTACATACCACCTGCAATCCTCAGAACCCTTGGAACCCTAATACCTTCCGTACTCGTCCACCAGCTCCATCGCATACCGATAGTTCTCGAAAGACACCGTCGGAGGAACCGAATGGTCGGAGTGGAATATGTAGCCCCCTCCCCGCATCGCCACGGCCAGCTTGCTTCGGATCTCCTCCTCGATCTCCTCCCTTG
>JAUSGG010000113.1 GCA_030649165.1 Armatimonadota bacterium | reverse complement strand
GGGGATTACCTTTGTCTTACGAGATAACGTATCTTGTTAGCCCCAGTTAGCCCCCTCTCCCCCGAGCGGGAGAGGGATGGGGTGAGGGGTTTCGGTTTCGCACTCTGTTTGCGCACAGATATCGTCGCGAATAATCCGGGCTAGTGGCTGGTGGTTAGCGGGGACCGCAATCCGGCACGGGCGACTAGCCGACCACTAACCACTACTTACACGTTGGCCACTAATAGTGAATAGACGATAGATGTTTGGGTTTTGTTCCGGGATTTGCGGGGCATCATGGCTTAAGTTTTTGAGGCATTTATGCGAACAGAGGTTCGCATTTACTCGAAACCGCCAATAGCGCATGTCTTGCCCATGACCCATCACCCGTCTCTACCCGCCGCCAACCGCCGTGATCAGCGCCTTGACGACCGCCGGGTCGAACTGCGTTTCGCCGCAGCGGTCGATCTCAGCCAGGGCCGCGTGTTCGCCCATTGCGTTGCGCCAGGGGACGTCGGAGGTGAGGATATCGTAGGCTTCGGCGACGCTGATGATCCGGGAGCCGATCGGAATGGCTTCGCCCGCGAGGCCGTCGGGATAGCCGCCGCCGTCGAACCGCTCGTGGTGGTGGCGGATCATCGGAAGCGCGTCCTTCAGCCCATCGACTTTTTCCAGTATCCTGACCGCGATGAGCGAGTGCATCCGCATGATCTCGAACTCCTCGTCGGTCAGTTTGCCGAGCTTGTTGAGGATATTGCGGGAAATGCCGATCTTCCCGACATCGTGCAGACCCGCGGCGTATCGCAGGTTACGGACAGTGTCCTCGTCCAGGTCCAGATGCTTCGCAATCGCCATGCAGTAGGCGGTCACTCGCTCGCTGTGGCCCTGCGCGTGGTCATCTCGTTCGCCCGTGGCGGCCACCAGCGCATGCACGGTCTGCTGGTAAACGTCCTCGTTGGGGCCTTTCGCCCTCCCTGCGTCGCTGCTCATAGTAGACCTCCAGTCATCGTGGGAGTTCAGTTCTCGCCAAGTCCTCGCGCTCGTGAAACGATTACTTCGACCTCTTCATCGGTGATGGTACGGGCGTCAAGGAGGAACAGTCCCTCCGAGATTCTTCCGAAGATGGGAACGCTGTGCCCTCTGAACCCCTCACTCAAATCATCGGCAGAGAGCCCCGGACTCTTCAGAGCGACCATCGAAGTCGGCAAATCCTGACCCGGCAGCGATCCCCCGCCGACCTGCGACACCCCGCCCACGACCGTCACCTCGAAATCCGGCCCCACGACGGAAACCAGCCCCTCCGCAAGCCGGTTTGCCCGATCCTCTATCTCCGCCGGACTGGCCGTTATACTTCTGAGAACGGGGATTTCCTTCGCGGCCTCGCACGGGTCGCGGTAGAGTCGAAGGGTGGCCTCAAGGGCGGCGAGCGTGAGCTTATCCAGGCGCAGCGCGCGCGCCAGCGGGTTGCTCTTGCACTCGTCAATTGCCTCCCGTGTCCCCACCATTATGCCCGCCTGCGGACCGCCCAGCAGCTTATCGCCGCTGAACGTGACAACCTGGCATCCGGCCCGAACGCTTTCCTGGACCATCGGCTCGCCCGTCAAGCCCCACTCGGACAAGTCGATAAGCGCCCCGCTGCCGAGGTCGTCCATAACAGGGATTGCCAGCTCCCGGCCCAGGGCGACCAGCTCTTCGAGCGGCGTCTCCTCCACAAATCCGACAACACGGAAGTTGCTCGGATGGACCCGCAGGATCAGCATCGTTTCATCGGTGATGGCGTTCTCGTAGTCTTCAATTCGCGTCTTATTGGTTGTGCCGACCTCGACCAGCCGGCAGCCGGACCGGCGCACAATGTCGGGTATGCGGAACGATCCGCCGATCTCGACCGCCTGACCGCGGGAGACGATCACTTCCCCGCCTCGCGCCAGGGTGTTCATCGCGAGGAAAACGGCCGCGGCGTTATTGTTCACGGCGGTAGCGGCCTCCGCGTCGGTCAACTCGCACAGCAGGGGTTCGACGTGGACAGTGCGGGAGCCGCGTTTGCCGGTCTCCCGATCGATCTCCAGAACGCAGGACCCTGATGCCGCCTTTACGGCCTCTCGCGCCGCCTCGGCCAGCGGAGCGCGGCCAAGTCCCGTGTGTATAATGATCCCGGTCGCGTTGATTGCCCTCCGAAGCGACGGCTCAGAGGCTTTCGCGACGAACTCTTCGATCACGTGGACGAGCGCGTCCGGGGATACTTCGTCGGAGGCGACTTCCTCACCAGACCGCAGCAGCGCGCGCACGGCGTCAACGGACTCACGCACGGCGTCCACAACCACGGGCCGGGGATGCGTCTCCATCAGGAGCTTCACTCCCGGGTGGCCGAGCATCTTGTCCACGGACGGAATATCGCGCAGCGCTGCTTTGCGTTCGGTGTTCACGCCCGAATTATACCTGAAATTGCAGGGTAACTCAACGGTTTCGGAGAAGGAGTCGGAAGAGTCGAAGGAGTCGAGGGTAGCTCCCTCCCCTTTCAGGGGAGGGCTGGGGTGGGGTCAACAACTGATATGCCAATATATCACGACATAACAGTCCCGGTGTCGCCCGAGACGCCGTTGTGGCCCGGCGACGGGCCTGTGCGGGTGGAGATGGTCGCCGACATGGCAAAGGGCGCGCCGGCCAACGTCTCGCGGCTGTGCTTGAGCTCGCATACAGGGACGCACGTAGACGCGCCATTTCACTTCATCCGGAACGGCAAGAAGCTGCCTGAGATTCCGCTGGACACGCTGATCGGTCCGTGCTGGGTTGCGGAGTTCCCCGATCTCGATGCAGTAGACGCAGTTGATCTGGAGGCCACGGTCCCAGTCGGAACCGAGCGGCTGCTGCTCAAGACCAGGAACTCAAGGCTGTGGGACGAAAAGCGGAGCGACTTCATCACCGACTACGTCTTCGTAACGCCCGCCGCGGCCGAGTGGATCGTCCGGCGGGGAATCAGGCTTGTCGGCATCGACTACCTTTCTCTCGACGCTTACAGCGAATACGTCGAATCGGCGCCAAGCGCGCACCTCACGCTGCTGCGCAATGAAGTGGTGATTCTGGAGACGGTAAACCTTTCGGGAATTGCGGAAGGCCGCTATCAGTTGATCTGCCTTCCCCTCCTCGCCGGAAACGGCGACGGCGCGCCGGCGCGGGTCGTGCTTGTCGAGGAGTGAGGTTCGGGTTTAGAACGCGGATGAACGCAGATGGAGCTGTCAGCTATCAGCTTTCAACCGGCAACCAACTCCCTCCCCATTCAGGGGAAGGCTGGGGGGCCAACCGACAACTGTTCACTGTTCATCGTTCACCGTTCACTGTTCACTTGAGGAGAATCTATGCGAAGCAAACAACAAACGCTTGACGCCGTGATCGACTGCGGCATAGTCGCCGTAGTCCGAGGCGAGTCCGCCGAACCGGTGTTCAAGGCGATCGACGCCGTGCTCAAGGGCGGCGTAACGGTGGTGGAGGTTACTTTCACTGTGCCGGGCGCGCTGGAGATCATCCGACAACTTAGACTTGAACTCCCGGACAACGTCGTGCTTGGGGCGGGAACCGTGATCGACGCCAAGAGGGCCGCCGACGCTATTGGGGCCGGCGCGGAGTTTCTGGTGGCGCCGAATCTGAATCTAGATGTCATCAGGACGGCCGTCGACGCGGGCAAGGTCGTCATGCCCGGCGCGCTGACTCCGACCGAGGTCGTGACCGCTTGGCAGGCTGGGGCGGACTTGATCAAGATTTTCCCGGCGAATGTGATGGGACCGGGCTATCTGAAAGACCTTCACGGTCCACTGCCGCAAGTCAGGTTCATCCCGACCGGCGGCATCGATTTGAGCAACGCGGCGGACTACATAAAAGCGGGCGCGGCGGCTCTGGGCGTCGGCGGCAGCCTGATCGACAAGAAGCTGGTCGCGGCCGGCGATTGGGCCGCGCTGACGGACCGCGCGCGCAGGTTCACTGAGGTAATCAGAGAGGCGAGGGGGAGCGGATAATGGCTGACGTAGTCACACTCGGAGAAGCGATGCTGCGGCTTTCGCCGCCGCACTACAACCGGCTCGAACAGGCCGACAGCTTCGAAGCGCGAATAGGCGGAGGCGAACTTAACGTCGCCGTCGGCGTGAGCCGGCTTGGCCTCACGTCCTCCTGGGTCTCGAAGCTGCCGTCGAACCCAATAGGCAGGATGGTCCGCAATAAGGCCCGCGAGCAGGGAGTTGACACGAGCAGCGTCGTCTGGTCGAATTCGGGCCGGGTCGGCATCTACTTCCTGGAGTTTGGCGCGACGCCTAGGGCGAGCAGCGTTGTCTACGACCGCGCGCATTCGGCGGTCAGTACGCTTTCGCCGGGCGAAGTGGATTGGAAAGCGGCATTTGCCGGGTGCAAGCTCTTCCACACCAGCGGCATCACCCCCGCGCTGAGCAAATCCTGCGCGGAGGTCACGACGGAAGCGCTCAAGGCGGCGAAGGACTCCGGCGTGCTCGTCAGTTTCGACGTCAACTACCGCTCCAAGCTCTGGACCGAGGAAAATGCGGGCAAATGCATGGTCCCGATGATGGAATACGTTGATATTCTCATCACAACCGAGGAGGACACCGGCAAGGTTTTCGGCATACGCGAGGCGGATTACCAGACCGTTGCGAGAAAGCTGCGCGAGCGGTTCGGGTTCAAAGTGGTCGCGATCACGCTGCGGGAGGATCTCTCCGTCCTGCGCAACAACTGGTCGGCGTTTGCGCTGGCGGAAGGCAAGTTCTACAACGGCCCAACCTACACGGTCGAGATAATCGACCGCGTCGGCGGCGGAGATTCCTTCAGCGCGGGGTTCATCTACGGCTACCTGACCGGTGATGTGGAAAAGGGCGTCAACTACGGCGTGGCCTTCTCCGCCCTCAAGCACTCCATCCCCGGCGACCTCAACTGGGCCACCCTGGCGGAGACGGAGGCGCTGTTGAAAGGTGGGGGGTTGAGGATTGAGAGGTAGGCTGGGTTCCCGGATTCGGAAATCGCCACATGTGCAGAAAAGCTATGGAGATAATATGACAAAGTATATGTTTCGGCCTGCATCCCTGGAAGAAGCCTTGCGTGATGATCCGCTTCGGGAGTTCTACGTGCCGTGGACGGATTTCTGCCAAGCTGATGTTGAACAGTTTGTCCAGGTGCTTGACTCCGCTACGTGCGAAGGCCAATTGCAGCGATACTTTGAAGAGCACCCAAAGCTTCTAGCGCAGCATCTTGCTGGGCCTCCCCGATGGTGCATACCTCATCGGCGATTCGGCGCTGAATTAGTGCCTGATTTCGTGCTAGGTGCACAGAGTTCCATTGGCTTTGAGTGGTATGGAGTAGAACTGGAGAGTCCAAGAGCGAAGCTTTTCAACAAGAATGGCGATCCGTCCAAAGTGTTGAACCACGCGATCCGGCAGATTGTAGACTGGCGCACTTGGCTGAAGAGCAATATCGACTATGCGCGCAGACCGAAATCCGAACAAGGTATGGGCTTAAGAGACATTGATGGCCATATTAAAGGCATCATATTGATTGGTCGACGAGCAGATGTCGAGGAAGACACACGTGGACGAAGAAGGGAAATGTGCAAGGAGCTAGACATTGAGATTCACACATACGATTGGTTAGTTGAGCAAACAGGCCAAAAATATGAAAGATATACACGTGATTGGGAGTGGTAGTAGCCACTCTCGTTCCTTCGGTAGCCCGTTGCCTTATGCGCGACCGAAACCCGGAAAACCCCTCACCCCAGCCCTCTCCCGCTCAGGGGAGAGGGGGCAGGTGGTTGCGCTTGCGAAGACTGGTTGCGGTTTCCGGAAGCGCGAGCGAGCGAGCGACACTGGCCGTAAAAACGTTTCGCGAAACAAGAGACGGTGTCGGAGAGAAGCGAGCGTAATCCCCTCTCCCTTGACGGGAGAGGGTTAGGGTGAGGGTGATATAAACTACAGTAGTATGGTCAAACCGCCAACCGAAGTAGCAAGAAGACTGCGTAGAGACCAAACGACCGCGGAGGCTGTTCTGTGGCGCTACCTACGTGATCGACAAATGCACGGCCGGAAATGGCGCAGGCAGGAACCCATAGACCAGTACGTCGTGGACTTCATCTGCCCGGAATTGCGGCTGATCATCGAACTTGACGGCGAGGCGCATGCGGACAGACAGCAACAAGACGAAGCCAGGCAAGCGTATCTCGAAAGCCGGGGATTTCGGGTGGTTCGGTTTCTGAATGACGATGTCTTCCAGAACCTCGTCGGTGTAATGGAGACCTTGTGCGAGCTATGCGCCAAACCTTCCTAACCCCTCACCCCAGCCCTCTCCCGCTCAGGGGAGAGGGAGTAGGTGGCCGGGTTTGCGATCGGTATTCGGGGCCGGGTTTCATCCGGCTTGGGCGTGATTTGTTGGCTTGTCAAGCGCCGCCGCGTAATTGTTACTCACCTGTTACATGAACGTAGCATCATCGTTATATCCCTGGAGTAAACTCCGCGTGGTAGGTCTGCGGTTATGGCAACAAAGGTACTTATAATCGAGGACGAGCCGGAGATACAGGCGATACTGGAAATGAGTCTCCAGCAAGTCGGTGGGTTCGATACGGTCATTGCAAACGACGGGATCGAGGGGATCGAACGCGCCTTGCGCGATTCCCCCGATATTATCCTGATGGACGTCCTGATGCCCAGACTCGATGGATATGCCACGTGCAGGCGCATCAAAGAGGACCAGCGGCTGAGCAAAATCCCCGTCATTTTCCTCACTGCGAGAACGGATCCGCACGACATAGAACGTGCGATGCGCGCCGGCGCCACCGGCTGCGTCGCCAAACCGTTTGATCCGCTTAAGTTGGCGGGACAGATATCTAAGATCAGGGAAGAGGGAGATCGCGGTGACCGACGAGACTTACCACGACGCCCGCACGGGACGCCAAAGTAGTCTCGCTTTAGACGACCTGCTTTCGCTGGACCGTCTCTGTTGGCTCCACAAATCCGGCGCGGACATTTCGGATTGTCTCAATCTCATGCTGACAAAGGCCGCCGCGGCGACCGAAAGCTCGTGTGGGGCGGTGTTGCTGAGAGATGAGAGATCCGGAAAGCGCCGCGTCGCGGCCTCTTTCGGGCTTCCGGAGGACTCGTTTTCTACCCGGCAGATGCGAGAGGTCAATCGCATCCTCGCGCTGGGAAACGAGCCTTATCTCCTGAACTCGAAGCCCGAACGACCGTCGCCCCTGATGGAAGCTCTGGAGAAAGCTTCGGCCAAATCCGGGATGGCTATGCCCATGCGGGTGGACGGCTCGGTGACGGGTCTGGTGGTCCTGGGTTCGGAGCGCGAGACTTATTCCGAGCAGCAATTGGCCGTCGCCGGAGGCATCGCGCGGTATTCGGCGCTCGCTATGGAGCGAGCCAATGCCTGCAAAGACTCCGAAGACAGGCTTGGCTTTCTGGAAACGATAGCGGAGATCAGTTCGGTCCTGGCCAGCGAACGCGATCTCAACAGTACGCTGTCCGTGGTCGTCGAACAGGCGGCTGCCTTGGTAAACGCGGAATCAACGGCTGTGGGCCTCCTGGAGGAGGATGGCTCCGTTTTGCGCTGCCTGGTCGCCCACGGACCTCTTGCCGACGCGCTGCGGGGTCAGACGTTCGATCTGACCGAATGGCCGCTGCGGTCTGTGTTCAAGTCCAGGAAGGCGCAGGCGCTGGTCGATCCTTCCAACAATCCGAGGCTAAGACCGAAGGATGTCGAAACCTGGCGCGTCAAGTCCGCGTTGCTCGCTCCGTTGACGCTCAAAGACACGGTGATCGGTCTTCTGGCCGCCGCCAACAAGCACGGAGGCCGGCAGTTCTCCGCCGTGGATGTGCGCGTTTTCGAAACGCTCGCAAACCACGCGGCCATAGCCATCAGCAATTCCAGATTGTTCGAGCGAAACCAGCGCGCGCTCGCGAGACTCGAGGCAGAGAGGACGAAGCTGGAGGGGATCCTGGAAAACCTGGCGGACGGCGTGATAGTCTGCGACGCCGACCACCGCATAACGCTCGTCAACCGGGCCGCGGAGGAGATCATGGAAACGTCGGCCGAGAGTCTCCTTGGCCACGATTTGGTTTCACTACATCCGATCGAGTATCGCAAGGTACTGCGCCAGATGCTTCACGCGGTCAGCAGCGCGGACGGGGCCGAATCGCCGCTGCACGAGGCGAAGGTCGAGTATGGACACAAGATAATCAGGATAAGCGCATCGCCGGTGGTGGTTGGGGGCAGCTACCAGGGCTTCGCTATGGCTCTGCAGGACGTGACAGCCGCGGAGGAAGTGGGCAGGGCAAAGGCGGAGTTTGTCTCCACGGTCGCGCACGAACTGAAGACCCCATTGACTTCGCTCAAGGGGTCGATAGGGCTGATGCTTGCAAGCGCTCCCGATGTATCCGATGCGCGGTTCAGGGAGTTGGCGGCAATAGCTCAGAACAACTCCAACAGGCTGATCCGCCTGGTGGACGATATGATGGACATCGCCAAGATAGAGGCAGGCAGGATGGGCCTGCGCGTCGAGCCCGTTTCGCTGTACGAATGCGCCGTTGACGCGGTCAAAGACGTGCAGCAGTCGGCCGCGGAGAAGTGCATCAGCCTTACCGTCAGGCTGGTCGGCGCGCCACCGCTCGTGCCTGCCGACCGCGACAGGGTGGAGCAGGTGATAACCAATCTCCTGAACAACGCTATCAGGTTTTCGCCGGAGAATGGAGAGGTGATCGTTTCCATACGGCGCATACACGGATTTCTTCGTGTAAGCGTTCAGGATTTCGGACCGGGAATCCCGCGAAAAGACCTCAAGCGCGTGTTCGAGAAGTTCTACCAGGTAGGCGGACCCGCGTCGCGCAAAGCCGGGGGCAGCGGTCTGGGCCTGGCAATCAGCAAGGCCATTGTCGAGCAGCACGGCGGCAAGATGTACGTCCGCAGCACACTCGGCCACGGGAGCTCATTTGTGTTTACAATACCGGCGCCCGCCGGCAATAAATAAGGATGTAACGTGGAATCACGCGAGACAGAGGACGAACAGTGGCTGCGACCGATGAAGGCCTTCTACCTGTCACGGTCGGCCGATAAGCTGAGTCAGTTGCGCCAGGCGATAGATGCGATAGAGAAGAGCCCGCGAAGCCACGGCGCGTACCGAAAACTCGACCGACTGCTGCACAATCTTATAGGCTCCGGAGGCTCCTATGGTCTGCCGGAAATCTCTGACCAGGCCAGGCACATGCTTCAAAGACTGAAGCTCGCCCGCGACAGCGGCGGACTTCTGACACCGGCCCTCATGCCGGCTCTTCGGGAGGACATGGCCCGGCTCACCGAGCTTTTTGCCGAGGCGGCGGAAGAATAATCTCCCCGCCAGGCGTTTTTCTGAGCGGACTGCAGGTGGCCACCTTTCGCTAACACGTCATTGACATACCGTAATTTGTGCAGTCCTACCTTCGTGTGTCTTGGCCAGCCGCGCACGGTCAAGATAAAAACCGGAAAATTTCGTGAGGGATTGACAAAATACTAGCTCAGTAGTATTGACTCCGTTCATACTCTGTGCTACACTTCTTTTGGAGCCAAGGGGCGTCCTCTTGTAGGACGTTTCGAAGCTTCAATGCCGGAAGGTAGGCCAGGCCTTCCGGCAAATTTTTGTACGGCCTGCTGTCAATTCCTGTCTGTCTGACCAGTCCGACTCCTTCGGTCACGGGCGAGCGCTCAGCATCTGCGCGAGCATATAGAGAAAGGCCGTAATCGCCGTGAAACTGCCGAAGAAGAGTACTCGCATTCCAATCATCGCTGCTCTCATACGTACACTTTAGCGCCCTGCCGTCCTTCGGATAACTGACGAAAATACCTGGTTTTGGCTCTCCCACAGCGACAGTTTGCTCGACTTTGGAGCCGGGTAGAAGTTCCATGGCGATATTAAACCGCTCAGGAAGGTGAAATGCTATGAGGACCGTTTACGAGCGAAGATCGTACGTCCCGCCGTGGGCGTGGGTTGCGATGGCGTTGGGCGCGCTGCTGGTCATCCTTATTGTGTGGTTAGTCGCTGCGAGCAACAGACCGATTCCGGAGGAGCAATACGGGACCCAGCCGGCTCCGTCGCCTACTGCTCCCGCTCCGGAAGTAGCGCCCTCGGCTCCAGTGACTCCTGAGGTGACGCCTCCTGCTCCGAGCGCTCCGGTCGAGAAACCGGTGCGCGTATATATCTACGAGAGACCCCAGGCGGCGCCCAGGGTGATCGCGGTCCCCCAGGGAGCTAAAGAACCCCAGAGGAGCAAAGGGTACGAGTCTGTGGACTTGCCCGGCCAATTCACTCTCTCAGGGAGAGACTGGCAAGCGGCTGCCGGGGCCCTGATAACCGACGAGACACTCCTGTTGAAAGACAACGGCATGCGCGTGGAAGGCCACGTTGTGTATGTGGCGGACAATGATGACAAGCCCTTCGACGCGCTTTACATCGAGACGGCGTCCGGGAGCGGGAAGTACATAAAATACGTGCTGATCCGCTGAAACCCATTGCGCAGGCGAACAGTAAGGGCAGGGGTCTTGTATGAAGACCCCTGCCCTTGCCGCACGTGGGTAGATAGATAAGTTCTAGCAGGCGTCGGATAAAGTCGATCACGAAGCAGACCTCACCCCAGCCCTCTCCTAGAAGGAGGGGGAGTTCCCCCTCCTTTCAGGAGGGGGTTAGGGGGAGGTTCAAGCCGTGTCTTGACTTTATCCGACGCTTGCCAACCCGCGTTATTCACGAACCGCATGGTTGACGGTTTGCAGGCCCGTTTGAACCGGTGAAGCGGATGATCTCGCTGGATCGCCTGCCCCGGCATCTGACACTGTTTACCGTTCACTGTTCACTGGTCACTCTGCCGGCGCCGGACCCGTCTTGGAAAGGCCGAGAGCTTCTATGAACTCCTTTGGCGCCGACCCCTGCCACCACTGGAACCGCTCGGAATATACCCACACGTAGCGGTCGCACGTGTCAAGAGCGTAGTTCAGCGAAGTCCTGAGCGCCGCGGGGCTGAAGTAGTTCTTGGTCAGGTCCTCCGGGTGCCAGCCGATTTGGCCGCTGTTCCAGTCCGCCCATACGCCGAAGCCGACCCTCAGATGCTTCCTGAGAGCGTCCGGGTTTGTGGACTTATCTACTGCGTCCAGAACAGCTTTTCGTCCGTCCTTGAACTGTTGAGGGGTGAGGTAGCCATAGGAGAACTCGTATCCGTCCACCAGGGTAGTCTTCGATGTCGCCGCCTCGCACACGCCGTCGTAGAACGAAGCGAGAAGCGAGTAATAAGCGTCTCGCAGTGGCTTGTCCTTTGCGAAGATGTGGGTCATAGATGGGCCGTAGAGCGCCAGGATGGTTATGTTCGGGTATTCCTTATTGATGGCGCGTATGAACTCACGACCGCGCTCGCGGACCTTGGCTTGATAGTCCTCGAACGAATGCCCGGCCCTTTGCTTCTCGGGCATATTCAGAAATGACCAGACAGGGACCATGTACTCTTCGGGATCGAACATTATCCCCTTGCACCCGCTCAGCTTCGCCACCCGCGCCAGGGCCGCGGCGTTGTGCGCCACCGTCGGCCACTCGGGGTCGAACCAGTCGATGTTTCCCGGCGCGCTGATGACCTGGATGAAATTGCTCTTTAGGCGCTTAAACTTGGTTGCCTTGAGATCGGCAACGGCCTGGGCGTAATCCTCCGGTTTGAACTTCTCTTTGGCCCAGACTTTCCAACCGAGTGAGTCCGTGCTGCCGCCGCCCTTGGGAGTCATCACGCGGATGACGAGCCCGTCGAAGGGAATTTTCTCCATATCGGCGACATGCTGCCGGACGTACGCGGTATCGGGGCAATCCCATCCGTATTCTATGAACTTCTTACCCTCGATTTTCGCGAAAGCAGGGAGCGAGATAAGACACAGAACGATAACGCATGCGGCTCTCATTGCATCGACCTCCTTTTGTAAAGGTCTTCCGCGCCGCCGCGGCCTGCTCCTGCCTTACGAACGGGAAAACAGAAAAATGTGCGGCGTGACCTTAGGTCGTCACGCCGCGCGCAAACCGTACAGAAGGGCTTCCACGTCCCCCTCCACTTCGCCGAACGCTAGATGAACACTCCGTTCCTTACGTGATCCTCTATCTGCTGTCGCAGCCGCTGGATATGCTTTTCGTCGTCCGCCTTCATCTGGTCGAAGATTTCAGAGCACTCGTCGCAGCCGGCATCCCTCGCGTCCTGCTTGTATATCTCATATCGGGACACGTTCTGCAGCTTGACCGACAGCAGATGGATCAGGTCGTAGTTGAAGTTCTTCATCGGTTCTTCCTGCCGAAGCTTTTCCATAACCGTCGCCATTTTCGTGTGCCTCCCTTAGATAATAGAAATCTCAACGCAGTCTGGCGCCGCGCTCCATACCTGCATTACCCCCGCCCAAGGCCGCGAAAACACGAATGCGCTCCTGTCTTTTCCAATCTGAAATCCGAAATCTCCACGGGAACCGCGAAGCAAAACGCTCAGTAGGAAAGATGGACGGTAGACCGCTCCCGCTCATGGCAGGTAACAGTTCAGGAATGGTGAGTACCTGCCGGGCAACGTCATTCCGAGCAACCGACCCCGATGCATCGGGGTTATTTCGGAAAGGAACCACCCCGTTGTTTCGGGATTTGAGGGTTGGGCGGCATACGCATACTATAGCGGACAACTTCGGGTCCCAACCCGGAAATCCCGAAACGGGGCGCTTCCTTAGGAGGAACGAGGAATCTGCTTTTTCCGGCCACTTTACAGAAGCAGATTTCTCGACTACGCCGGCGCTCCGCTCGAAATGACGTTCAGCGCCACGTACTTCCTATTCCTGAACTGTTACCATTGCAGGAAATCGCGCCGTCGCTCAAGAAACCACTAACCGACATGCTCAATTTCGCCAGGCTGTCTTTCTACTGCCTCATAGCTGCCGTGTTTCTGGCCCCGATTCTCGGGGGCAGGTTCGATTTGACATCCGCGGCCCTGCTGTACGTTCTTCTCGTGTTCAGCGCCCTTCTGACACAGACGGAGGGGGAGAATCCAAACTCGCTCCTGGGCCGCGCACCGGAGCGCTCAGCGTTCAGCGCATTTCTGTTCCTTGCCGTGCTTAGTTCCCTGATCTCGGTCGGCGCTCAGGCGAGCCTTGTCCGGCTATTCGCCTTCGCCGGCTTTTATCTCATCTTCATGGGAGGCGCGCGGCTCGGCAAGAGTGGGAGAGAGTGGTCGCCGGCCCTTGCGATCGCCGCGTCCGGAGCTTTGCTCGGTCTGGCCGCAATAGCTGAGTACCATTTGATGCGGGATCCCTTTCTGAGATTAAGCGGCAGCGAGTACCGAGTTTTCGGGACTTTCTCAGCCCTCCCCGGCTTCTTCAACCCCGGCTTCTTCGCGGGTTTTCTCGTGATCGCGCTGCCGGTTACCCTCGGCCTCTACTGCGGGTCACAGAGGAAGTGGCTGACCGTTGCCGCGACGGTGGCCTGGCTTCTGGAGCTTGCGGCGCTTATGCTGACCGGCGCGCGCTTCGGCGCGTTGGCGTTTGCCGCGGCTGTTGTGGTGTTCGTTGTCCTGCTTGCGTCGGGAAAACATCTGTCCAGGCCGGTTCTCGCGCGGCTTGCGGTCTTGGCGGTTTTGTCGGTTATCCCCCTTGTTTTCTTCAACGCGCCGATGATCTCCCGCGTGGCTGCTGCGCGCGCGCAGTCGCATTCGATGAGCTTCCGGCTGCTCACATGGCAGGCGACGGCGCGTATCGTTGCCGATCATCCGCTTTGGGGAACCGGCCCAGGGACCTTCCACCTGGTATTCCCGAAGTATGCAATTGCCGGTTTCACGCGTCTGGCCCACAATTCGTACCTCCAGTTCGCGTCGGAGGTCGGCGTTTCGGCGCTTATAGCGTTCGTTGTGGGGACGGTCGCCGCTCTTGCCGCGGGACTGCGCGGGATTCTCTCTCGCAAAACGCGGGCCGCCGGGGAGGCTCCTGCCGCCGCCATTCCCATCATCTGCGGATTTGCAGCGGGCGTTGCCGCGTCGTTGATCAGAAACCTGACGGACTCCGACTGGTACGTGCCTGGGATCGGCCTGCTGTTCTGGTTGTCGCTGGGGCTAATCTCGGCCTCCGGTCGCCGCTTATCGGGAACCGAGCCGGCAGCGGTCGCGGCCAGGACGTCGGTACGGGCGCTGTGGTCCACTGTTATGTTGGCGCTGCTGATAGTGATCGCGATGTCCGACATGGCGGCGTACTACGCGGAAAAAGGCGCGCGCGAGAGCGCTGATCGCGAGGCGGCCCTGGCCGACTATCGGCAAGCGGCGCGGCTTGCGCCGCTGTCGGCGGAGTACAGAATGAAGCTGGCGCGCGCCTCTCTTGCCGTGGATGGAGAGCCGCCGGAGGCTCGTATTAAGGTTGCCATACCAATCGTACAAGAGGCTATCAGACTGGAGCCGACGAGTCCCACCGGCTATATGCTCCTCGGAAACCTCCGGAGGATGTCGCTCGATTCCGGCGCCGCCGCCGCTTTGAGCGCGTACCGTGAGGCGGAGAAGCGAGATCCGCATTCGCCCTCCGTCAAGATAGCCGTTGCCGACGCGCTGGAGTCCTTGGGCCGTCACGACGAAGCGATCGAGGTGTATGAAAGGATTCTGGAGATAGAAAAGGGCCCTTACGAGCAGGTTCGGGCGATTCCCGAACTGGTCGATCCCACTTACGCGTACGCCCATTTTGCCCTGGGGCAGGTGTACGAAGCGGAAGGAAAAACTACGCTCGCCGTCAGAGAGTACAAGGCGGTCGTCGAACGGATAGACCGGCGAAACCGTTTCGCATTTGCCGTGAAGCTGGAGCGCGCGGCCGACGACGGCGGCAGGGCCGACGAATCGCGGATTACGGAGACTTACAAGGAATCCAGGGAGCGGCTGAAGAAGATGACCGGCGGCGTCCACTGATACCAGTCAGGCTGACAGCAGGCAGTCCGAAGGAGAGCGGAATGGAAAGAACTTTCATCATGATCAAGCCGGACGGCGTGAAACGCCGGCTGGTTGGGGAGATACTCGGTCGGTTTGAGAAACGGGGCTTCCAGCTAATCGCGTTGAAAATGCTCGACGTATCCCGCGAGTTGGCCGAACGGCACTACGAAGCGCACAAGGGAAAAGTCTTCTACGACGAACTGCTGGAGTTCGTCACGTCAGGCACGGTTGTGGCGATGGTCCTGGAGGCGGAAGACGCCGTGAAGCTGGGCAGGCGGATGATCGGCGCGCTCGATCCTTCAGAAGCCGCTCCGGGCACGATACGGGGGGATTTCACGACAAGCACGCGGCAGAACCTTATCCACGGCGCGGACTCCGCCGAGGCCGCCGCCCGCGAGATCGCTCTGTGGTTTCCCGAACTGCGTTAGCGTGAATATGGGATGCATTCCTGTCCAGAAACTGTTCAGTCTTCCGGGGATCGTCATTTCGAGCAACCGCCCCGACGCATCGGGTTATTTCGGAAAGAAACCACCCCGGTGTTTCGGGATACTATCCTGCGGGAACGGCCTTTTCTAGCTGAGGTTTTGGCATCGCTACCTGTAGTTCCCGCGGCGCATCCGGCGCTTCCTTAGGAGCGGAGCGCCAGCGGAGTCGAGAAATCTGCTTTTGAGCGTGACGCAACCGGAAAAAGCGGATTCCTCCACTTCGGTCGGAATGACATTCCCGCGAAACTGAACTCACTCCCTGTCTGCCCAATCCCGCGTGTAACTGTTCACGATTAGGTAGACTGTCGGTCGTTATTCCTCCGTCCTCGGAAGAAGACGAGCGTAATCCCCTCTCCCTTGACGGGAGAGGGTTAGAGCCTGCCCTGAGCGAAGCGAATGGGGTGAGGGTGATACAATTCTACCCATTCCTGAACCCCTACTCCCGCGTTGACCGTGCTGCCGCCCCATGATAGAATAGCAACGCTCGCAAGGTCACAACATGGCGCGGAGCGATGTCCGAGTTCGGCCTAAGGAGCACGACTGGAAATCGTGTAGCGGTGTTAAAGCCGCTCGTGGGTTCGAATCCCACTCGCTCCGCCATTCTTCTCCCTCGGCCCCGTCGGATTTGGAGGCGTTAGCAACCGCATGACTGCCCGAAGGCGAGTTTTTCTGCTCTCTCTATGCCTGCCGCTGGCTTTCACGGTCACCGGCATACTGGCCTATCAGTATCGTATCGATCTGAGCAACCGAATGCAGGCCGGGTTGAGCCTTCCAAATGCGTCCGCCCCGACAAAACAGAGTTCCATAATCATCTTCGCTCCGCATTGTGACGACGAAACCATCGCGACGGGCGGCCTTATCCATCTCGCCCTGAAGGACGGCGCGCGCGTCAAAGTGGTCGTGCTGACCAACGGTGACGGGTTCAGAGTGGCCACCGAACTGGAATATCGTGACGTGCGGCCGAGTCCGTCCGAGTACATTCGTTTTGCCGAGGAGCGCCAGAGGGATGTCGCCGCGGCAGCGGCGACGATGGGCCTGCCCAGGCGCGCCCTGATCTACCTCGGCTATCCCGACCGCGGCCTGATGGCTATGTGGGTGACCAACTGGAGCCCGATGTCTCCATTCAGGTCCAAATATACGAAGCTCACCCGATCTCCGTACCGCAACGCCTATCGCCGCAACGCTCTCTACTGCGGCCAGTCTCTTTTTGAGGATATCCGTTCCATTCTTGCCGAATACAAGCCTACGGACGTATACGTGACCCACCCTTCGGACGACCATTCCGACCACGCCGCCGCGTACGCCTTCGTGGCGGCGGCCCTGGATTCCCTGGCCGGCGACGCAAAAGCCCCCAAGACGCGAGTCCACACGTATCTGGCCCACAGGGGCGAATGGCCCTCTCCGATGGGCTTTAAGCCGAAAGCCCCGCTGCGGCCTCCTTTCGCTATGGCCAAACTCGACACCGATTGGGACATCCTACCGCTCGACCGGGCGACCGTCCTGCTCAAGAAGAAGGCGATCATGCGCCACAAGAGCCAGGTGCGCGTAATGCGCAAGTACCTGCTGAGTTTCGCCCGCCGCAACGAGCTCTTCGGCGACATTCGCCCCGCCGGTATTGCGGCCGTGCCCGACGGGCGGATGGTTATCGACGGCGAGCCCGGCGATTGGACGGGTATCAGGCCTGTCGAAAAGGACCCTGTTGCCGACAAGCTGCTCCGAGCATTCGAAAAGGCCGGCGATCTGAGGAGGATTTACCTTTGCGCCGACGAGTCGAACCTCTACGTAAGGCTCGATTTCCGGCGGAATCTCTCGAAACGGGCGCTGTATCGGATCACGATCAGGTCGTTCGGCGAAACGCCGCGCGGGGAATCGACGAGGCTGTGGACCGCAACGGTGAAGCCGCCGAGCCGATGCGTTCCCGCCGGGACCTACTTCGCCTGGCAGGGGCCGGTTTTGGAGCTTATGGTCCCGCGCTCGGAATTGGACCCGGCGGACCGGGTCTTCATCTGCGCCGACACATCCGTGATGAGGCTGAAGATCGACAATTCCGGCTGGCGTGGCTGCGCGTTCAGGCGGTAGGGTGCGGAGTTGATGGGTTGAGAGTTGAGGGACCGGAAACCGTCATTCCGAGCAACCGACCTCGCAGACGGGTTATTTCGGAAAGGAACCACCCCGGTGTTTCGGGATTTGAGGGTTGGACGCCGTACGCAGGCTATAGCAGACAACTTCGGGTCCCAACCCGGAAATCCCGAAACCGGGCGACTCCTTAGGAGGAACGAGGGATCTGCTTTTCACCTTACGGGCCCGAAGCGGAACCTCACGGTGTACGGGACTCCGGGTTATCATGCTCTGCCTTGAGGGGGATGGTCTCCGCGGCGTTTTTTCGGAGATCAGGTACATAAAGAAAGGAACGCCACGCAGCGACGATTGGTATTTGGATCGTGACGTTCCCTTTAAGGAAATCAGGGGCTGGCGCGTCCGCAGCGTTCCACTCCGGGATACATCTGCTGCCAGCCACCTGCTCTCTAACTCATATTATGGCGAGCTTCTCTCAGCTTTTTAGGCTTCTTCGCCAAAACCGGTAGAACTACTGGGGAAAGGGTTATAGGGTTCCAAGGTTCTAAGGCGCCAGACGAGTGTTGCATAGCCCGATTTATTCACGGAACGCTTGTTCTGCGGACGCCCCGCGGATGTCATCCTGAGCTTGCGAAGGATCTTCTCCCGGATAGCTGCAACGTCCAACTGCGAAGCCGAACCTGGCGCTTGTGCGATAGAAGATTCTTCA
>JAUSGG010000110.1 GCA_030649165.1 Armatimonadota bacterium | reverse complement strand
GTTACAGCGGTGCGCCTCTCTTCCACCAGGGCAGACGCCCGCATCGATGTGCCGGCCGAGGTCACGAGAATAGCCACGCTCGACACCACTGGGCTGAGAGCGAGGTTATGGCGACCGGTTCGTTTTAATGCGTAAGCCCTGCTCTTACGGGTTGCATATATTGCGGCATTAGCGTATACTGAAAGTGGTTGCTATCTACAGTCCCGTTTCGTCGGCATCCCTCCGAAGTAAGCCGTGGATGGGAACTCCTGTTAAGGATGAGGCATGTCCTCGCGCGCATAGGCTCGTACCAGGGCTCGCGGCGCGGGCGTGGCCTTATTAACCCCGTAACAAAGGCTTCAAAGGTTGGGAAGCCCGACGCGGCATCGCGACGGGCCAACTCTGACGCAGCAGATCCAGAGCCCAGTGGACATAAAGGCCCTATGCGCCGATACCGGCAAATGTACGGAGTGAAATGTGCCTGCCGTGCTGGTATTATTGAGATGAACGGCCTGACAGGGACCGGACGGAAAACCTCACCCCAGCCCTCTCCTACAAGGAGATGGAGCCAGTCCCCCTCCTCTTAGGAGGTGGTTAGAGGGAGGTTCCGGCGCCGTTGCCGCGAGGAAAGGAGAACATGAGAAAGAAGCGTTTTGTGGTCGGCGGGCTCGTCGCTGTCTGTCTGGCCGCGTTTTGCCCCGCCCCCGCGGTGGCCGCTGTGTGGCTCTCCGAGAATTTCGACTCCTACCAGCTTGGAAACCTCGACGGCCAAGGTGGATGGACCGGAAACCCGGGCGCCGTCAGAGTCGAGAACACGTTTGCCCAGTCCGGCAAGGCCGTGCGCTCGAACTATAAGTCGTACGGCTCCGGCGAGGCCACGCGAAGCGTCAACTCCGGCGGCGGTTACCACACCATTGACGTAGACGTCGCGATGAATATAACCCGGGGCGCCGACGGCTACGAAGGCGCCAACCTCGGCAAGATATACATCAGA
This sequence comes from Armatimonadota bacterium, assembly GCA_030649165.1. Lineage (GTDB taxonomy): Bacteria > Armatimonadota > UBA5829 > UBA5829 > JAUSEB01 > JAUSGG01. The sequence continues at coordinate 32,417 of JAUSGG010000110.1, read as the reverse complement.
AGATCAGACGCAGTTGAGATCACCCGCATCTACCTGGCCGACAATCAGCTTAAAGTCAGGCTTGCCGACAGGCAACCCGTTATTCTGACTCCCGTTCCCAATCTTACGTGGCAGCGCGTGCGGCTGGGCATCAACCTTACTACAGGCAGGATGGACGTTTGGGTCAACGGCGCTCAAGTATTGGCAAACGAAGCCGTCGTGAACGGCGCCACATCTATCAGCATGATCTCCGTCGGCCAGTGGGACTGCGGCAGTCAGTTCTCTGTGGCCGAGACATACGTCGACAACCTCCAGTGTTCGGGCGCGCTGCTGCCGGGGACTTCCGCCCTCATACTGTCGGGCACAAAGGCTCCGGGCTGGGAGCGGTACAACGTCTGCTCGCCGTTCGTTTTCTACGACGCCGGCGCGTTCAAAATGTACTACTCCGGCTCAGGCACTTGCCAGATGAACGAGAGCGTTTCGGACCAGTGGATGACCGGCCTCGCCACGTCCATTGACAGTCTCAACTGGACGCGCAACGACACCGACTTCGAGCCGGTCCTGTACGCCCGCAAGTTCTACGAAGGCGACCTGCTCGATCCGGACGAGCAGTCAGCTATATTCGACTCCATGTTCGCAATTGGCGCGTGTGTCATCAAGGACGGCCCAGTCCACAAGATGTGGTACACCGGCTGGAACGGCGATACGGAGCACATCGGAGGCGGGGTAGAGAACAAGATCGACTATCGCATAGGATACGCGACCTCCACCGACGGGCAGAGTTGGGCAAAACACGAGATTTCCGGGAATCCTTCGCCCGTGCTCGACATAGGCTCGCCCGGCCAGTTGGACTCCAAGGGCGTCGGCCAGCCTTATGTTCTGAAGGAAGGCTCAACGTATCGCATGTGGTACGAGGGCTTTGACGGAACGAAGTGGAGGATTTTCTACGCCACGAGTTCCGATGGTATAAGCTGGACCAAGCAGGGCGTGGCGCTGGGATCGGGCACGGCAGGTTCTCCGGACGATCAGGGGGTAAGAAACCCCGTGGTGATTCAGAGAAACGGCCTGTATGAGCTTTGGTATCAAGGTCGCGGTTCCTCGTCTCCGAACTACCACGTGCTGCGCGCCACGAGTTCCGATGGGACCGTTTGGCTGAAGAGTCCTACGGAAATAGTCCTGCACCCGGTTGCTCCTCCCGCGGATGAAGCCGTGTGGACTGCCTCCGATCCCGCCGCGGAGGTATACGTGGACAGCATCATCGTGCAGGCCGACAACTCCTGTCAGTTGTTCTACACCAAGGAGATAACGGGCACGGTAGTCAAGACGTGCGGGACAGTCAAGCTGAAACGGCTTCACATCTACACGGAGGTCGTAGTCCCATGAGCGCGTTCAAGAGCCGAGGCATGAAGCTTTTCGTCCTTATATTCCTCTTGACGTGGGTATCCGGTCTCCGGACGGCGGCTCCGGCCTCCGCCGCGGCCGCGTGGACCTCGCCCGACCACTACAGGGTCTTATTGACGGTCAATCCCCGCATCTCCTACCGCCGGAATTCGCCGGCGTCGGTGGAGATCGACTTCCCGCAACTGCTCGACCAAATGGGCGCGCCCGGCTCCTTCGATGAAAACACGATTGAGGTGACGGCTTACAACGCCTCCGGCCAGCCAGCGGTGTATGATGGATCCAGAACGGGGTACGAGCAGTACCTCCTGCCGTGGCGCATTCAGCGATACTACGGCTTAAGCCGAGTCACCCTGAGTTTCGTTCTCCCCGATCAGACTTACACCCAGTATGCCGTTTACTTCGATACGAAGGAGTCCGGCACGGGGAAGCCGTGGCGTTACGCCGGTCTGGTCGGCGACGGAGACCTTTTCCGGCAGGAGTACGGAAGGCGTGAGATCAACGCCTGCAAATTCGACTCCTTTGCCGATTTCGACAACGATGGCGACCTCGATCTGTTCAAGGGAGGCGTGGAGTCCTACATCTACTGCTACGAAAACGTGGGAAGCGGAGAGTTCGTTGACAGGGGGAAGATGACTTCCGGCGGCCAGCCGTGGTCGCTTACAGGAGACGGCGGCCGGGCATGGCTCACGGTGGAGTTCAACGACTGGGACAGCGACGGCGACCAGGACCTGTTCGCCAGCTTCACCGATGGGCCGGACGAATTCCAGATCGTCATCTATGAGAACGTCACCGCGCCGGGAGGGTACATAACCTTCAGCAAGGTCGGTTATCTTCTCACCAAGACCCTCAAGCCCCTGGGAAGCTCGTGGTTCGCCGCGCCGACCGTCGTGGATTGGGACGGCGACGGCAAGAAGGACTTCCTGGTCGCAAAAGACGACCAATTGGTTTTCTACAAGAACGTCAGCCCGACGAACAGCATCCGCGCCATCACGCTGAACGATGGAGTGTACGTTCGCGCCAACGGGACCGAGATCAACATCTTCGCGGGTCGGGCCGATTGCGCCGACATCGACAGCGACGGCGATCTCGATCTGTTCATGGGAACGCAGGACGGTCACATCTTCTGGTTCAAGAATGTAGGAACACGAACCGCGCCCATTCTGACGACCGGACGCCTTATCGCTTTCTACGAGTTCATGGACGCCCACTCGTGGGTCAAGGTCGCGGACTTCGACGGGGATGGTCTTCTCGATCTGGTTCCGGGACGGTTCTGGGAGCGAACCCATTTCGGCGAGCAGGACCGCGTGTTCGGACGTATGTATAAGAACGTCGGAACGGCGACCTCTCCCAGGTTCGAGGCGCGAGACGCCGATCAGGGCGCGCCGTATATCGAACAGTTCCAAATCTGCGACGCCGTGCGACAGAACGGGGTCCGTGCCGCCGACTGGAACGAAGACGGCAAGCTCGACCTTATCGCAAGCGACACCGACGGATTCGTATGGTTCTTCCGCAACACCACAAACAGTCTTTTCCCGGTGTTCGCTCCGGGCGAAAAGCTTATGGCGGATGACAAGGCTGTCCGGGTCTACGCCGAGGACAACTGGGGCGGCTATGCGAGAGCGGACGTTGCCGACTGGAATAACGACGGCCGGAAAGACCTGCTGGTCGCGGACGGGCGGGGATGGCTGACGCTTTATCTGAACGTCGGATCGGCCTCCGGTCCGCTGCTGGGGGCCGGGACCAGGGTATTCGCCAACAACAAACCAATAGACGGCTCCGGCCGCTGCACCGTGCTCGTATGCGATTGGGACAACGACGGCAAAAAGGACGTCATCTTCGGCATGACGGGGGAAGGGACCAGCGATTACTACGACTGGCCTTCCACCGCGGGCGAGTCCGCGGGCGATTCGGGATTCCTCTTCTACCGTAACGTCGGCGCTGACGCCAACCCCAGCCTGGCGTATCCGAGCTGGGTAGCCGCCGGCCTTACCAGGATCACCTACAACGTCAGGCCCAATCTGGGCGAGTTCATCGACTGGGACGGCGACGGGAAGAAAGACTTCATCGCGAGCGAATTCGAGAGCGACGTGCGGTGGCATCGCAACACGGCGGCGGTAAACGGGCCGCCGGAGTTCGGCAGTACGACTGGTTCAGTTCTGGTTACGGGACCGTGCCAGATGCTTGTTTCCGGCGCGGATGCTCTGGACTGGAATTCGGATGAGGATATAGATATTCTGACCGGTCAGGGGCACGGCGGCAGCGGGCTGAGGTTCTACGAAAGAGACTATGTCAAAGATATGGGGAGCGGCCTGTACCCGATCGTTACGCTCGGGGCTTCGTCTCGCGGTTACGATATCGCGGCGGCGAAAACCGCCGGCGGAACCGGCTCCATTGCGGTCCCACAGGGAGTCGTGACCGCCGTCTTCACCGACTACTTCTACGTCGAGCAGACCGACAGGAGCAGCGGCATAAGGGTCCAAAAGGCCAACCACGGCCTTGCAATAGGCCAGATGGTGGATGTGACAGGAACCGTGTCCATCGTTCCGGACGGTGAGACATACATCGCCGCCGGCTCAGTAACGGCAAACGGTTCGGGCGCGGTTTCGGAACTTATGCTCAACTCCAGGGCTCTTGGTGGGGCGGATTTCGGCTCGCCCTCCAGCGGTTCGGGCCAGTACGGGGTCGAGGGCGGAGTCGGCGTAAACAACATCGGCCTGCTTGTCGGGCTTATCGGCAAGTGCAGCCTCAACCTGTCCTCTACCGGCGACTACTACAACAAGAGGTACCTGTTTGTAGACGACGGCGGTGGAGCCAATAGCGTCTACAGGCATGCGGACGGTTCGTACCGGCTGGCCGACGGCGTGAAGGTTGACGTTAACGATCCGAGCATCGCTGAAGGGTCCTACCTCAGCGTGCGAGGTATCTCGTCTATAGAATTGGTGAACGGTATCCGCCAGGGCCGCATTCTCGCCCGGCCCGGTATGGGGGATGTGCAGAAGGTGTAGCAGGGATCGGATGAAGTCCAATTACCAAGAAAGACCTCACCCCAGCCCTCTCCCAAAACGAGAGGGACTCCCCCCTCCTCTTACGAGGGGGTTAGACTCCCCCCCCTCCTCTCAGAAGGGGGTTAGGGGGCGGTCATGGGGGATTGTCGATCGATGTTAACAAGGGTAAGGTCAACTCTCCTGGCTCTGCTGTTCTTCACCGCCGCCCGCGGAGGCGCGCTGTGCGCCGTAGCGCCGTGGTATTCGTGCGACTTCAACTCGTACACGGACGGCGACCTTGCCGGACAGAACGGGTGGACCGGTATGGTTGGCAAAGTGTGGGTCCAGCAGGGATTTGCCGTTTCAGGGAAGGCGATCAAGGCGAACTATCGCGCCTGGGGGTCGGGCGAAGATATGGTCGCGGTCACGTCCGGCGGCGGAACCAACTACGTCGATATGGATGTGGCAATGGACATCACGCGCGGCTCAACGGGCTATGAGGGCGCAAATCTCGGCAAGGTCTATATCCGAAGATCCGATGCCGTGGAGATCACGCGCGTCTACCTGGCGGACAATCAGATCAAGGTGCGACTTGTAGACAGCCAGCCCGTTGTCCTCACGCCCGTCCCCAACCGCGCGTGGATACACATCAGGCTGGTCATAAACCTTACCACAAACAAGATGGATGTCGTGGTAAACGGAAACCAGGTCCTCACGGGCGGGACGCTCGTCAACTCCGCCACCTCTATAGGCCAGATATCGTTTGGCCAGTGGGACAACGGCAACAACTTTACCAAGAGCGAGACCTATATGGACAACCTCGTCTGCTCTACTCCGGTTATTAGCGCCTCTAACGTGCTGGGACCGTACACGGGTTGGGAGCGCAACCAGGTAGCGAACCCATTTGTGATGTACGACAGTGGGACCGGCAATTACAAAATGTACTACACGGGCACGGCCGGGGCCTGGGCGAACGACAGCGCCTGGGGCCTGTGGCACATCGGCCTCGCGACATCGAGCAACGCGCAGGGCTGGGGACGGGTCAACAGCCGGGACGACGCCGTGCTGTACTCCACGAAGTTTCTGGAGGGAGACCTGCTCAACCCGGACGACATGTCGGCGAGGTTCGACTCCATTTGGGCTGCCGGCCCTTGCGTCATTCGAGATGGCTCGACCTGCAAGATGTGGTACACCGGTTGGAACGGCGACACCGAGCCTGTGTCGGATGGAATCGAGAACAAGATCGATTTTCGGATAGGGTACGCCACTTCGGCTGACGGCATGTCGTGGGCCAAATACGCGGGGATGGCGGGCGCAGGCGCGGTCTTAGGACTGGGCCAGCCGGGAACTCAGGATTCAAAGGGAGTAGGGGAGCCTCACGTGTTGAGGGAAGGCTCGACGTACAGGATGTGGTATGAGGGTTTCGACGGCAGCGTATGGAGGGTTTTCTACGCGACCAGTCCGGACGGAATCAACTGGACCCGCGGCGGCGTGGCTCTTAACCCCGGCGGTAGTGGGACTCTCGACGCGCTGGGGGCGCGGCATCCGGTGGTGATCGCGAGAAAGGGTCAGTACGAACTGTGGTATCAGGGCAAGAGCGCGGCCGCGCCGAACTACCACGTGATGAGAGCGACCAGTCCCGATGGAAGCGCCTGGACCAAGATACCAGGCGAGATCGAATTCGGGCCACCCGACCTTCTCGACGGGGCCGAAGATATATACGTTGACAGCATCCTGGTCGAGTCGGGAGACGCCTGCCGGGTCTACTTTGCTAAACAGAACACAAGCTCATGGGAGGCCAACCAGGAGATCATCAATGATTTGAAATACCTCGTCTACATGGAGGTAGTGAACCCATGAGGACGACCTCTTCCCTTCCCCGGACACGTGAGGTTAAAACCTCACGCTGTCTGTTGAAGCAGGCTAAAGCAAGCTTGGGGCGTAAAGCAAACTGCGTGGGGCTTACGTTCCTGGCGGCTTGCGTCCTGCTGCCCGGCTTGGCGCAAGCGGTTCCGAGTTGGACTTCCCCGAACCGTTATCGCGTTCTGCTGACCGTGAATAACCGCGGCGTAACCAGAGTGAACTCTCCCGCTCAGGTGAACGTGGATTTCCCCCAATTGCTTACGGACGCCGGCGCAAGCGGGTCCTTCGATGAGAGCACGATAGAGGTCGTTGCTTACGACGGGGCCGGCCAGCCGAAGGAGTTCGACGCGTCGCGGGCGGGATACGAGCGGTATCTTCTCCCCTGGCGCGCGCAGCGGTACTACGGAGTCGGTTACATCACTCTCAGTTTCGTGATTCCGAACCAGAACTATACGCAATACGCCGTCTATTTCGATACAAAGGAGTCCGGCCGTGGCAAACCTCAGAGGTACGGCGGAATAGTCGGCGACGGCGACCGTTTCACCGAGGGATACAAGCGGCGCGAGATCAACGCCTGCCACTTCGACACCTTCGTTGACTTCGATGGCGACGGCGATCCGGACTTGTTCAAGGGCGGCACGGAGCCGTTCATATACTGTTACGAAAACGCAGGGGGCGGCAGATTTGTGGACAGAGGCAAACTCACGTCCGGCGGGCAGCCGTGGGACTTGACCGGCGGACAGGGGCGCGCCTGGGTGGTTGTCGAGTTCAACGATTGGGACGGGGATGGCGACCAGGACCTCTTCGCCAGTTACTCGGATGGTCCCCAGCAATACACGATACAAAAGTACGAGAACGTTACGACGCCGGGCGGCCAGTTGACTTTCCAGGTCCGGGGCCAGTTGACCACGCAATCGGGCGCTTCCCTTGGCAGCAACTTCTTCTCGGCCCCGACTATCGTGGATTGGGACGGCGACGGCAAGAAGGATGTGATGATAGCGCGGAGCGGCCTTCTGGAGTTTCACAAGAACGTCGGGACGAGCAGCAGCTTGTCGGATATCCAGTTGACTGAGGGAGTCAACGTCAAAGCGAACGGCGTCACTATCCGGCTGGGCACGGCCCGTTTCGACTTCGCCGACATCGACAGCGACGGCGATCTGGACGCTTTTGCCGGAACCGGCGATGGCTCGGTCTATTGGTTCAGGAACGTCGGGACGCGGACAAACCCGGTCCTCGCCACCGGTCGGATTATCGCGTTCTACGAGTTCATGGACTCGCACTCCGGCGTCAAGATCGCCGACTTCGACGGCGACGGACTGCCGGACATGGTGTGCGGGCGCTTCTGGGAGCGCACGAATTGGGACGAACAGCCACGGTTTTTTGGCCGGCTTTACAAGAACGTCGGCACGGCGACCGCTCCGAGATTCGCGCCAAGAGACGCTCAAAGTGGCTCGCCTTATACTGAGCAGTTTCAGATTTGCGACGCCGTGCGCCAGAACGGCGTGCGAGCGACCGACTGGGACGGCGACGGGAAAAAGGACCTGATCGCAAGCGACTCCGACGGCTACACCTGGTTCTTCCGCAACACGACAAGCGACTTGTTCCCGGTTTCCGCCGCCGGCCAAAGACTGGCAGTGAATGGCCAGCCGATACGGGCCCCGTATGACATTCGTTGGGCGGGATATGCCCGAAGCGACGTCGTGGACTGGGACAACGACTCCGACCTCGATCTGATCGTCGGCGACCTCTATGGTCGTTACACCCTCTACATCAACAGCGGCTCGCGCACGAATCCGATTCTCAGTCCAGGGGTCCCGATGTCCGCGGGCGGGCAGACGATCCAGCATTCCTACCGAGCTACTCCGCTCATCTGTGACTGGGACAGCGACGGGAAGAAAGACCTCGTCGGCGGGGAGGACACCGGCGTCTTTTTCTACCGCAACGTCGGGACTGACGCCAACCCGTCGTTCGCTCTTCCCGAAACGGTTATGACGAATCTGGGCTATCCCAGGCCGAATATGGGGTCTTTTGTCGATTGGGATAAGGACGGCAAGAAGGACCTGATCCTGGGCGAATATGAAAACAGGATACGTTTCTACAAGAACGTCGGGCTGGGTACGCCGGGTTCCAGCCCCCAGTTCGCCGACAACGTTGGGACCATTGTCGTTGATTGCCCCGGCAACGATCAGTTGGTCTCCGGAGCGGAAGTGAAGGACTGGAACGGAGACGACGACCTCGACATCCTCACCGGGCAGGGCCACGGCGGAAGCGGACTCAGGTTCTACGATAGAAACTACATCGAGGATACGGGCACGGGGTTGTTTCCCATCGTCACGATAGGCGCCACGGAACGCGCGTATCAGATATCGGAAGCCAAGACCGTTCAGGAGACCGAGTCGGTCCTCATTCCTCAGGGGATTGTGACCGCGGTCTTCACGGACTACTTCTACATCGAGTCAAGCGACAAACGCAGCGGGATAAGGGTCTGGAAGGCGAATCACGGCCTTTCCATTGGGCAAATGGTGGATGTGACGGGAACCGCGTCCGTCAACCCGGACGGCGAAAGGTATATCCTTGCCGGCTCGGTCGTTTCGAACGGTTCGGGAACGGTTTCCGAGCTTCTTCTGAACTCCCCGACGCTTGGCGGAGGTGACTTTGGTTCTCCGTCAACCGGCTCGGGCCAGAGGGGGGTGGAAGGAGGAGTCGGAGTAAACAACGTAGGTCTTCTTGTGAGGGTCCCCGGCAGATGCAGCCTCAATCTATCCTCCATCGGGGATTATTACAACAACAGATACCTGTTTCTGGACGACGGCGGCGGAGTTACCAGCTATTACAGGGACAGGGACGGCTCCTATAAGCAGGTTCGCGGCGTCAAGGTCGAGGTCAACGATCCCAGCGTGACGGAAGGCTCATATCTCATCGCTCGCGGCATCTCGTCAATAGAACTAGTGAACGGTTTCTACCAACGTCGGGCGCTGCCCCGGCCCGGTATGGGAGACGTTATAAAAGTATAGTCAGCTCCCTCTCCATTCAGGGGAGGGTTGGGGTGGGGTTTGGCCCGGATTGTGCGGAAGACCACTGTAGGGCCTTGGAGTTCGCGCCGGCAGTCGCCAACTGCTAAAGCGGCGTCAAGCCGCCAAATATGTAAATGCCCCCCGTGCGGAACAGCCGGGAAGGTCAACAAGATAATGTCCAGAGGGAATGTGCTGAGAAGGCTCTTCACCGTAACCGCCGTCATCGTCACGTTGGCGATAGTCTCCGGCCTGGCGTACGCGACGCCCTGGTTGTCGGAGAGTTTCGACGGCTACACCGCCGGGAGTCTGGCCGGGCAGGGAACGTGGACCGGCGACAGCCTGCCCGTGCAGGTGGAGACGACCTTCGTCAAGTCGGGAAAGTCCGTCGAAATGGACTGCCACTGGTCGGGCGTATCCGGCGGCGTCAGCCGGACCGTCTCCTCCGGCCCCGGTTATCACTACGTTGAGATGGACGCCGCTATGGATACCGAAGGCGGCGCGCCGGTCGGTGACCACATCGGCTACGTGATGATCTTCAACTCCACCGGCGAGGAACTCACCAGGGTCTACTACGCGAACAAACAGCTCAAGGTCCTCATCGGCCCCGATCCGGGGACTCAGTACGTAATCGCCGACAGCGTCGCCAACCGGCAGTGGTACCACGTCACTCTTGGTATCAACCTGGCTTCCGGGCGATTTGACGCGTGGGTCGACGGTCAGCAGAGACTGACAAACGGGATACTGTATAACTCGGGATCTTCCATAGGCCGGATCACGGTCGGCGAGTGGGCATATACCTGCGACTTGTTCACGAAGAGCGAACTCTACGTCGACAACCTGACTGGGAACCTCCAGACCGCGCTCCCTCCGGGCGTAGGTTCGTGCATATTGGCTCCAAGGTTCTTCCCCGGGTACCAGCAGCAAAACGTCTGCTTCCCCTTTGTCCTGCGCGAAACCGCGAATAGTTACAGGATGTACTATACCGGGACCGGGACTTGTCAGTGGAACGACAGCGCGTGGGACCAGTGGATGACCGGCATGGTTACGTCCACGGATACCGTTACGTGGAAGTTCCCAGACGAGTACGAGGCCGTGCTCTATCCGCACAAGTTCATGGAAGGTGAGGCCCTCAATACGGATGCGACCTCGGCGGAGTTCGACTCGGGTTTCGCCTTTGGCGCGTGTGTCATCAAAGACGGCTCGACGTACAAGACGTGGTACACGGGTTGGAACGGCGACACCGACTACTCAGGCGCGACTTCCACCAAAGTCAACTTCCGCATCGGTTACGCTACGTCCGGCGACGGGATTACGTGGACCAAGTACTCCGGCTCGGCCGGCGCGGGTTCGGTTCTGGGGACCGGGCCGCCCGGTCAACAGGACACGAAGGGCGTCGGGCAGCCTTATGTGATCAAAGACGGCTCGACGTATCGCATGTGGCACGAGGGCTTCGACGGAACCGCCTGGAGGATATTCGCCGCCACCAGCGCCGACGGCGTCAACTGGACCCGCCAGGGGATAGCCGTCAACCTGGGCGGCAGTGGAGCCAGAGACCAATACGGATGCAGAAATCCCGTCGTCATTTCCAGGAACGGCGGCTACGAACTGTGGTACCAGGGCCAGACGTCGTCGAATCCGAACTATCGCATACTTCGCGCGACAAGTTCCAATATGCTGAGCTGGGCCAAGGTCACCGGAGAGGTGACGCTAAACCCGGTGGCCCCGCCGAAGCGAGGGTGGCTCGGCGAGCCGAACTGGGACATCAGCGCCTCTTCGGCGATGATCCACGTTGACAGTATTCTCGTTACGGACGGCTCATGCCAGGTGTTCTACGCGAAACAGGCCACCCAGGTCTGGCCGCGGACGTACGGGACTTTCCGGGAACGGGCTTACCACATCTACACGGAGGTCGTAAACCCATGAAAAGGGCCTTGCAGTTAACGCCTGCCGTGTTGTTACTTATGACGTCCGTTCTGCTGGTCGTGTCTCCGGCTGGAGCCGTCTTGCCGTGGGTTTCTCCGGAGCGCTTCCGCACACTTCTGACGGTCGATCCGAGACACACTTCGTTTTCGGGCGGCGTAAACGGCAACCACTCGCCGGCTTCGGTGGAGATCGACCTGGTCCAGGCCATGCAAGCGCAGGGTGGAACCGGGACCTTCGATCCGAGCACGATAGAGGTGGTCGGCTACGACAGCCTGAGCCAGCCGAAAACCTTTGACGCCTCCCGCCCCGGCTACGAACGATACCTGCTGCCGTGGCGCATCGAGAGATACTACGGCGTGAACCGAATCAAACTCTGTTTCGTAATGCCGAATCACGCCACTACGCAATACGCCATATACTTCGACACGAAAGAGTCAAGACTAGGCAAGCCGGACCGCTATCCCGGATTGGTCGGTGACGGCGACTGGTTCACCGAAGGCTATAAGCGGCGCGAGATAAACGCCTGCGCGTACGACACCTTCTGCGATTTCGACGGCGACGGCGACCTCGATCTCTTCAAGAGCGGCACGGAGCCTTATATCTATTGCTACGAGAATGTGGGCGGCAATCGGTTCGAGGACAGGGGCAAGCTCACCACGGGCGGCCAACCGCTGGTCTTGTACTACGACGGCAACAACAGGGCTTGGGGATCGATCAGGTTCTGCGACTGGGATATGGATGGCGACCAGGATCTCTTCGTCCATGCCCCCACCGGCGACTATGCGAGTCAGCTTATCTGGTACCGGAATACTACGATCCCCGGCGGTCAGCTTACGTTCAGTCTTGTCGGTCAGGTGATGACTCTTTACGGCTCTAACTCCGTCGGCGTGGGGCACAGCGGGACCTGCCTCGTTACGTTCGCGGACTGGGATGGAGACGGCGACCGCGACCTCATCGCGGGCCAGGACGCGCTGATAGAGATTCACGAGAACATCGGCACAAATGCCAATCCACAGTTGAGGTTCAAGCAATACGCGCAGGCGAACGGCGCCGATATCCAGATGCTGTCCGCCTGCTGCGATTACACGGATATCGATGGCGATCAGCTCCCCGACATTCTCGTGGGAACGGAGGAAGGTCGCGTATTCTTCTTCAAAAACGTAGGGCCGCGGAACAATCCTGCGTTTCGCGAAGGGCGCGTGCTGGCCCACTTCGAGTTTATGGACGCGAGGACGAATCTGAAGGTCGCCGATTGGGACGGCGACGGGCTGCTTGATTTTGTCGCGGGACGGTACTGGGAGCGTTCGCAGTGGGGCCAGGACCCTAGAAGCTACGGGCGGCTCTTCAAGAATATCGGAACTCCGACAGCGCCCAGGTTCGAGGCCAGAGACGCCTACACCGGCTCGCCGTATACCGAACGGTTCCAGATTTGCGACGCAATCCGCCAGAACGGTCTGAGGGCGGTCGACTGGAACAACGACGGCAGGAAAGACTTGATCGTCGGCGACACCGACGGCTTCGTCTGGTACTTCCGTAACGCCACCAGCCAACTGTTTCCGATATTCGAGCCGGGCCAGAGGATTGAGGCCGGGGGCGAGTACATACGGATGTACGGCGAGGAAAAGGAATGCCGCGCCGCGGGATACGCCAGGGTCGAGGTCTGCGACTGGAACGGAGATCAGAAGAAGGACCTCCTGGTCGCCGACGGCAGAGGATGGCTTTATGCGTTCCTCAACACCAATACGGACGCCAATCCCGTGCTTGCTCCGGGATTCAGGGTGACGGCCAACGGTTACGAGATCGACGGCACTCCGCGGTCAAGCGTTCTCGTATCTGATTGGGACAATGACGGTGACCTCGACCTGGTTTTCGGCATGGTAGGACGTGTCGATCCCAGCGCCTATGATAGCGTATACTACGATTGGCCGCACATAAACGCCGACCCCGGCAGCGACAGGGGCTTTCTACTTTACAAGAACAACGGTCCTGACGCATTCGGCCTGCCGACTCTTGGATTCCCGTCTTGGCTGACGTCCAAGAATCCGGGCGGAAGTTCAACAATCATAGACTATACCAGGCCAAATCTGGGATCATTCGTGGATTGGGACGGCGACGGCAAGAAGGATTTCGTCGGGTGCGAATTCGAACATAACGCCCGGTTCTATAGGAACACCGGCACGACATCGAACCCGAAGTTCGAATCGTCGCAGAGCGGCGTCTACATCGTCGCGCCCTGGACCGTTCAGATGATGTCCGGCGCCGACGCCGTCGATTGGAACGGCGACGGTGATTTGGACATCGTGACCGGCCAGGGCCACGGGGGAAGCGGGCTCAGGTTTTACGAGCGCGACCAGATCAATGACTACGTCAACGGCGGCGCGTATCCGATCGTCACCATAGGCGCCTCGACCCAGGGCTACGACATTGCCGCGGCGAAGACCTTCGGCGGAGGCGGCTCAATCACAGTCCCGCGGGGAGTGGTCACCGCTGCCTATACAGGCTACTTCTATGTGGAGCAGACTGACAGAAGCAGCGGGATGAGGGTCCAGAAGACGAACCACGGAGTTACCATCGGGCAAATGGTTGACGTGGTCGGTAACATGTACGCGAACTCCGACGGCGAGAGATACCTCCTGGCGAGTACGATAACCGCAAACGGTTCCGGCTCCGTGAACGAGCTCATGGTCAGCTCCAGGACTGTCGGAGGGGGCGACCTCGGTTCTCCGTCCACAGGCGCGGGACAGTATGGGGTTGAGGGGGGCTCGGGCCTGAACAATATCGGTCTTCTTATCCGTGTTTCCGGCAAGTGCAGCCTGAACTTATCCTCTACCGGCGATTATTACGGCGCACGGTATATGTTCATAGACGATGGAGGTGGAGTCCAGAGCTCTTACAGGCACACGGACGGCTCGTACCGGCTCGCCGACGGCGTGAAGGTCGATGTGAACGATACGAGCGTTGCGGAAGGATATTTCCTGTCGGTTAGAGGAATCTCTTCTATGGAACTGGTCAACGGATTGCGGCAATCGAAGGTTCTAACACGGCCGGGTATGGGTGACGTGATCAAACTGTAGACCCGGCTGGGATGCCCTTGGAATCGAAGTAGTGGGAGACGTTGCCCCGCGCCGCGGGGCTGCGTCTCCTGCTACTGTATGCGCCCGAGCGAGTGGAACGGATTTCCCTCCATTCGTAACTAAACTTGCAAGGAGACGCGAATATGAGAATCCTATGGTGGCTGTTGACTTGTCTCGTCCTTGCGTGGTGGTCAAGCGCGACTGCCGCCCCGCCCGGGGACAAGGCTGCGAGCGTTACGTATCAATCCGGCGAGTGGGACAGTGGAAATCACTACTACCCGTTTGTGTTCTACGACGAGGCGGCGAAGGACTACAAGATGTTCTACTCCGCCTCCACGCGCGCGGAGACGAACGAGAGCATGTGGGGCCAGCGGATAACCGGGATGAGGGTCTCGAAGGACGCCGTCTCCTGGTCGCCCGTCGACAACAGCCGGCAGCCCGTGCTCTACGCCCGAAAGCTGATGCAGGGCGAGATTCTGAACCCCGACGACGCGGCAGCCGTCTTCGACTCCGTCTACGCGATCGGCCCCTGTGTCATCAAAGACGGTCCGCTCTACAAGATGTGGTACACCGGCTGGGGCGGCGAAACCGAGTTGGCCCCAGGCTCCACGGACGGACGGGCGAACAAGATCAACTTCCGCATTGGCTACGCGACTTCGCCGGACGGGAGGCGCTGGAACAAATTCTCGGGATTCGCCGGATCGAGAGCCACGGTAGGCGCCGGCGCTCCGGGCGAACCCGACTGCAAAGGCGCCGGCCAGCCGTTCGTCATCAAAGAAGGCTCGACGTACCGAATGTGGTACGAGGGCTTCGACGGCAAGGTCTGGCAGATACTCAACGCAACGTCGCCTGACGGCCTCAAATGGACCAAAAAGGGCGTCGCGGTTGGGCAGTTCTGGCTTTTCTCGGGTTTGAGCGCGATTCCACCGCGCTGGTTTGACACGACGGGCGCGCGGAACCCTGTCGTCGTCAAGCGGAACGGGAAGTATGAAATGTGGTACCAGGGCAAGAGCAAGGAACCGCCCTACTACCATGTATGCCGGGCTGTAAGCGACGACGGAGTTGGGAAATGGTCAAAGCTCATCGGCGAGGTCACTCTCCACCCGCCAGCGCCCGTCACCGGCAACGAAGAGATATTCGTGGACAGCATCATTGTCCTGCCTGATGGCTCCTGCCAGGTGTTCTTTTCCAAGGAGAACACCGTTACTTCGCAGGCATCGGATGGGCCGAACGAGGTCAAGCGTTTCGCCAATTACACGGAGGTGGTGAACCCATGAGGACCATACTGATCCTGATTCTGTGTATCGCTGCGATATTGCCCGTTTGGGCGCAGGCGCCTTCCTGGGACTCACCGAACCACTATCGCGTGTTGCTGACTGTCGATCCCAAGGGGGCCGAACGCAAGAACTCTCCGGCGAGCGTCGACATCGACTTACAGGCCGCGCTGAAAGACACGGGAGCCGCCGGAACGTTCGACGCGGACACGATCGAGGTTATCGCTTATGACTCCTCCGGCAAGCCGGCAGTCTTCGACGCTTCCCGCACGGGTTACGAGCAATATCTCCTGCCGTGGCGGGTCCAGAAGTACTTCCCCATCGATCAGGTGACACTCAGCTTCGTGATGCCCGACGACAAGCATACACAGTACGCCGTCTATTTTGACACCCTGCAATCGGGCCTCGGCAAGCCCAACCGCTACCCCGGCATCGTCGGCGACGGCGACTGGTTCCGAGAGGAATACAAACCCCGCGAGATCGGCTGCAACCACTTTGACGATTTCGTCGATTTCGACGGCGACGGCGACCTCGACCTCTTCAAAGGCGGCGTCGAGACCTACGTTTACTGCTACGAGAACGTGAGCCCCCGTGGCGCTTCGGCAGCGCCGCTGCGCTCTGCTACCGAAGGATCGGGACGTAACCTTTACATAGAGCGCGGCAAGCTCACCAACGACGGCAAGCCGTGGTCGCTCCCTCAGGACAAGCAGGGCCGCGGTTGGGTGACCGTCAAGTTCCTCGACTGGGACGGCGACGGCGATATGGACTTCTTCCCCAGCTTCGCGGTCGGCTACAGCAGGGACGTGTATCACGGCAACACGTGGAGATACGAGAATACGACCAAACCCGGGGGGGCGCTGACGTTTACCGACCGCGGCGCGCTGGTGACCGAGACCGGCAAGCCGATAGGGCAGGAGGGGTCGTTCGCCGGAGTGACGTTCATCGATCTGGACGGCGACGGCAAGTGCGACGTGCTTCTCACCAAAGATGGCCTGCTCTTCTTCCACAAGAACGTCGGGCCTGAGAAGGACATCGGCAACATGAAGTTCGCCGACGGCGTCCGCGTCAAGGCGAACGGCGTCGATCTGATGGTTTCTACCGGTCGATTCGACTGCGCGGATATCGACGCCGACGGCGACCTCGACCTCTTCACGGGCTCGCAGCACGGGCACATCTATTGGTACGAGAACGTCGGCTCCAGGACCAACCCGGTGTTCACGATAGGCCGCATGTTGATCAACTTCGCGTTTCTCGATGCCCACTCCGGCGTGAAGGTCGCTGACTTCGACGCCGATGGCCTGCTCGACATCGTCGCCGGGCGCTATTGGGAGAGGACCCAGTTCGACAATCAGCCGCGTTTCTACGGCTGCCTGTACAAGAATGTCGGCACGAAGAAGCGACCGAAGTTCAAGCCGGTCCCGGCCGGCGAAGGCGCGCCCTACACCATGCGTTTCCAGCCCTGCGATGCCGTCCGCCAGAACCGCCCGCGCGCTGTTGACTGGGACAGCGACGGAAAGCTTGACCTTATCGTCGGCGACACCGACGGCTTCGTCTGGTACTTCCGCAACACGACCAGCAACCTGTTCCCCGTCTTCGCATCGGGCGAGAAGCTGAAGGTTGCGAGCACGACAACTGCCCCTGGGACTGTCTTGGAGGCGGTGCGAGGCCGAGACGTGGTCCTCCGCGGTTTCCACGACGTCAGCTACCTTGGCTACGTCAAGCCGGAGGTGACCGACTGGGACAATGACGGCAAGAAGGATCTGCTTGCATTGGACAGCAACGCCGGACTGCTGCTGTACCTTAATGCGGGGACCGATAAGAATCCGAGACTCACTCGGGGCGTTCCATTGGAACTGAAAGGCGAGTCGTTCGGAGGCATCGGCGGCGGCATACTCGTGTGCGACTGGGACAACGACGGCAGGAAAGACTTCATCGGCAACAGCGACTACTTCGTCTTTTTCAAGAATGTCGGCACGGACGCAAATCCCGAACTCGCGCCCGGCCAGCGGATTGCCTTCGGTCCCAATGACAAGGGCGGCACACCCTACTGGCAGCGCCCCGGCGCGGGCTCATTCGTGGATTGGGACGGCGACGGCAAGAAGGATCTGATCATCAGCGAGTTCGAACACCAGGTCCGGTTCTTCAAGAACATGGGAAGCGCCGAGAAGCCTGAGTTCGCGGACCCAACCGGCGTTGTCCTGGTGCAGCCGACCACCGGTATGCTTGTCTCCGGCGCGGACGCCAAGGACTTCAACGGCGACGCCGATCTGGACATCATCACCGGCCAGGGCCACGGCGGCAGCGGGATTCGCTACTTCGAACGCGACTACATCAACGACTTCGTTAACAAGACGTTTCCGGTAGTGACGGTAGGGAAGGTGGAGAAGCGGTAAGCCTCGGAGGTGGAGACGTGAAGAAGCTGTGCGTTTGGGTGTGCGTTGGGGTTCTGCTGATCGCGGGATGCGGCCACAAGGGCGGGAAGAAGGCAATCCGCCCTCTGACAATGATGGAGAAGATGAGTCGCCCCGGCGCGTCGGACAGGGAGAGGGTGAACTGCCTCGGACCGGTCCGCGAGGAACGATGCACGAAAGTCATCCTTCAGGTTAAGGCGGGCAGGGCGATTGAGGTGGGCTGGAAACAGATGTCGACGACGCGCTACCGCCCTAACGGCAAGTTCGCGGAGATGATTGTGCGCAATTCCCCTTCCCACGATATGGACGGCCGTTACTCAAGAGTCGTGAATGAATGGGACGCGGCGGGAAAGATTAACGTGCAGCGCAGCTATGGTCGCGACGGCAAGTTGAACGAGAAGACTGTGCACAGATCTGACGATCGGGGGAACTCTGTCGAAACGAGGTGTTACTGGCCGAATGGTTCTCTGCAATGCAGGTACCTATATCGATACGACGGCGATGGGCGAAGGACCGGAATGACTACTTATCTGTCGGATGGGTCGGTTTATCAGAGACAGGCCACCAGATACGAGGCGCGCGGCGCTGAACGCACGAGTACGTATGGCGCCGACGGCAAATTGGTGTCCGAGTCTGTGTCTAAGCCTCTGGCCCAAGGCAACGGCTATGAGGCTGTGTTTCGCGACGCGAATGGCAAGCTGAAAGAGAGAGACATATGCCGCTTCGACGCCCACTGGAACAGGATCGAGTTCGTCTCGCGCAAGCCGGACGGCAGCCTCATGTCCAAACGAACCTGGGCCAACGATGCCAAAGGCAACGTGCTCGTGCACACGGATTGGAACGATGGGAGCATCAAATGGAACCGCGACGGGAGCGCCAGGTTGAAGGAAACGAAGGAGTATACATTCGACGCCACAGGCAACTGGACCAGGCGGATGACGTACCGACAGGTGACGATAAACGGCAAGTCGAAGATGCAGCCTTATGAGGTAGATTACCGGACGATAGCGTATTACTGAGGGGGCGCTGCGTCCTCCCAAGAACGAAGAAAGGCTGCAGTGTTCCCAAGATAGGGAGAGGAATTCGCATCCTCCCGCTCTTGAGGCTACCATGACTGATTCGAGACCAGAGATCGTGATTCTGATACCCCAACACGTCTACGCGAGAGTTATCAGCCCGGAGGCTGAGCAAGTTCTCCACGCCTTTGCCGATGTTACCCGCGCGGAATCGTGGGAACACCTCTCAGAAACAGACGCCGAGGCCCTCTTTCGGGACGTCGATGGCGTGCTCACATCCTGGGGTATCCATCCCTTTCCCGCCAAGGGGTTTCTTGCTTCGCGGCGAGTGAAGATACTGAGCCACGCGGCTGGTGGGGTGCGCTGGGCGCCGAGGGAGGCGCTCGAAAGGGGTGTTGTGGTGACCAATGCGAGCGAAGCGATGGCCCCGCGGGTCGCCGAAATGTGCCTGGCGTTTGCGTTGATGGGACTGCACAACGTGCTGGAGCTTACTGAGCCCCCGGTCAGGCGGATATTCAGCGAAGGAGGATTTCAACGGGCCGGCCTGTACGGCAAGACCGTTGGTCTGGTGGGCTTCGGCTGGATAGCTCGGAATTTGGCAAGGCTGTTGACCCCGTTCGGCGTCCGGCTTCTGGCTTTTGACCCGTACGTTTCGGGCGAGGTAATGGCGCAATACGGTGTTCTACCGGTAGACCTCGAACAGATATTCCGCGAGTCTCGCGTGATCTCGATCCACGCCGGCGCAACGGACGAGACG
Organism: Armatimonadota bacterium; assembly: GCA_030649165.1. Lineage (GTDB taxonomy): Bacteria > Armatimonadota > UBA5829 > UBA5829 > JAUSEB01 > JAUSGG01. Next base: position 12,721 of record JAUSGG010000110.1, on the reverse strand, counting down.
CGCGGGATGATCGGCGATGAACTGCTCAATCTTATTCAGGATTCAGCCGTTTTCATTAACACGGCGCGGGGCAGCGTCGTCGATCATGATGCTCTGACGGCGGAGCTGCGGAAACGCCGGTTCCTGGCGTTCCTCGACGTGACCGATCCTGAGCCTCTCCGCGACGACCACGAACTGCGGTCTCTGCCTAACGTTATCCTGACCGGTCATCGGGCGGGCGCGACGGACGAGCCTATATTCGAGGTCGGCGATGCGGCAATAGGGGACCTCAAGAGGTTCTTTGCAGGGGAGCCGCTGTTGCACGAGGTGAAGCTGGAATGGTACGACCGGATGACGTAACTGAAACGACTGACAATCAACGATCATCAATACTGTTTGTGAACGACCTGCTCCTCCAAGGCGATGGGCTCGCCGCCGGAGGTGATCTTTATCGGTCGCGCGCAGACGTCACAGTCGATCAACGTGCGGGAGACGAACACATCCATTTTGGTGGCGCAATAGGGACAAAACACGACCCTGGACGCCTCTTTGCCGAGCCAGGTAATCCAGATCATGCCGATGAAGAACATGACCGCGGCCAGGACCATTCCGGGGATGCTCAGCCACACGAGCCAAGTCAGAACGATGGTAACAACCAAGCTTACGCAGCCGATAATGCCGGCCAGCTTGAACAGGCCGTAGCCCTTGTCTTCCAATTGCCGAACAGTAGAGAATTCCGGCTTAACGTACGAGAACAGCCGTCGCATTACCCCGTCCCCTCTTTTCAGCCTTTCGTGAGGCAGCGAATCTCTCGTGGTGAATCCACAGCATGGTAACCCACAAACCGCGGCATGTCAACCGCCGCTTGACACTGCGTTAGCGTTTCGATATGATGACTTAACCTTGAGCCGAGTCGAAGTTACTACATTATTCCTTAGCGTTGAATGATAATAATCCCGAGAGCCATCGCCCCTGAATTCGAACCCGCCGATGCGCAATTGCTTTTGCGCTTTGCCGGGAATCGCCAATCGGTGCCGCGGATTCTCAAGAGATTTCGGACTTCCGACGATGATTGATTTCGAGCAGGAGCTTCCGCCGGAAGAGATCGATAGTATTATTGAGTCTATAGCCGCGGATATTGTGCGGAGGCGACTGGAGACTCCGGCTGTGTTGTTTCTGGAGACTCACAAGCCGCTTTCTTTTGTGGCAAGTCAGGCGTTGGTCGTGAGCGCTCCGCTGCTGGGCTCGTTGTTCGGGATAGACAAGGTAAGCCGGTACAGCGGGCTGTTGCGATCGAGAGACAGTATTGAAAGGCTGATTCGGCGAATCGAGGAACTGGTCGCCGAGCGGGATAAACCGGCGTCCGTCCAGCCGGAAAACAAGGCAGAGTAGTTATCGGTGGAGCATCCAACCTGGCAAATCACGATATTGACCTTTGCGCTGAGCCTCTCAGTGCTTATCGGCATATTCTACAACAGATGGCTGTCCGGTCGAGGCCGGAGTCTCTTCATACGGAGAATTCCGGGTCTGTCCGCTTTGGATGAGGCCGTGGGCCGCGCAACGGAAATGGGCCGACCGGTGTTGTTTGTTCCCGGCATCGGCAGTCTGGACATAGTTTCCCTGCAAGCGCTTGCGATTCTGAGCCACGTCACGCGGATTGCTGCAAGGTACGGCTCCAGGGTCATAGTGCCCTCCGCCGATTCCATAGTTTTCACGTTGGCTGAGGAAGTATCGCGAGAGGCTTACACCGCCGAAGACGCCGCTGACCACTACGATCCCGAGGACGTTCGCTACCTTTCCGATAACCAGTTCGCCTTTGCGTCGGGCGTTGTCGGCATTCTCAACCGGGAGAAAGTGGCGTCGGCGTGCTATTTCGGCAGTTTCTTCGCGGAATCGCTCATTCTCGCGGAAACCGGGCACCAGGTCGGAGCCATACAGGTCGCCGGAACGCCTTCCACGACGCAGATACCATTCTTTCTGGCGGCGTGTGACTATACCATCATAGGCGACGAGTTCTTCGCGGCAAGCGCATATCTGTCACGCGAGCCGACGCTGTTGGGCAGCCTTGTCGGACAGGACGTTGCCAAAGGCATTATCATTGCGCTCGTGATTGCCGGAACGGCTATTGCGACCGTATTCGGCGTGCAATCCGGTGTCCTGAAGGGACTCCTGGGGTTATAGACGTTATGGATTTCATCCTTTACCTCGGTAAATGGCTCGCTTCTCCCCGCCACGGTCTGGCCCTCTGGCTGCTGATCGCGGGAGGACTCGCGCTCGGGGTGGCAATCTTCCTTCTGTTGCGGGCCACGCCGGGCAGGTACAGGAAGCTCATCGTTATGGCGGTGACCTTCCTGGCCGGTCTCTTCTACATAGCAGAGTTTTTCTGGAGCGGCACGATTTTCGGCGTCGAGAACTTCCTCAGTCCAGCCGTGCAGCCGTTGGGCGACGTTATCATGGTCGTAGGATCCTTCACGCTGCTGCTCGGCGTCGTCAACCTTGTGGCAATTCACGCCAAGGCGATCCGCGCTGTCCGCCCCGGTTGGCATAACAGCCTGGCGTTCTTCATCGCCATGGTCGCGATAATGGCGGCAGGCCTGATTCCGTATCTTCAGGAGCAATCCGGCCAAAAAGGCAGCCAATCCTGGACTGCCGTATATCAAATCCTTTTCAACGGCATGCTCGCCCCGCTTGGCGCGACTATGTTCTCCCTGGTGGCCTTCTATATCGTCTCGGCGTCGTATCGCGCATTCCGCATCAGATCGGGAGAAGCCACCCTGATGATGCTCGCCGCTTTCCTCGTGATGCTGGGAATGGTTCCAATCGGCATTTATCTCACGCATTGGCTCCCGGAGACAGGGGCGCTGTCCAATCTCCGGTTAGAGCGAATCACTCAGTGGATACTTACCGGACCGAATGCGGCTGCGCAAAGAGCGATTGCCTTCGGCATCGCCGTCGGCGGTCTGGCTATGGCTCTTCGCATTTGGCTCAGTCTCGAAAAAGGGAGCTTCTTCGATAAGCAATGATCATCCTGCGGGCTCTTCTTAATATAGACAGGCGCATAATGTACGGGTTGCTGTGCCTCACCATCGTCGTAATGCTCAAGTGGCCTGTAAAGCAGCCACTGTCGACAACACACGCTGTAAAGGGCGTTTACGATGCGGTCGAAGCGATTCCGCACGACAAGATCGCAATAGTCTCGATCGTCTGGAGTTCCAGCACAATGGCTGAGAACGGACCGCAGACGGAAGCCATAATGCGACATCTGTTCAAGAGAGGCATCAGGTTCGCCATTCTACCGTGGGACCAGCAGGGGGCCACGCTCGCCAAGGATATTGCCGAAAAGGTGTCCGCTGAAATGGGCAAGACCTACGGGGTCGATTGGTGCGACTGGGGCTATCGCCCGGCCTATCTCTACCAGATACTCCCCGCCCTCGCAAAGGATATCCCGGCCACCATAAAAAAGGACTATCGCGGAGAAGACGTCAGAAAACTGCCGATGATGCGCGGCGTGAAGACCATCCACGATGTCGGCCTCGTCGCGGACATCACTCCTTCGGGCACTCTTGACGCATGGATTTCTCAGATCCAGGGGGTGTACAAAACCCCGATAGTCTTTGCCCCCACGCTGGTTATGGTGCCTGAGGCGTATAACCCTCTGGACGCCGGACAGATAAAGGGTATGCTTCCGGGGTTGCCGGGGGCGGGCCAGTACGAGCAGATGCTGAACTATGTGGGATTTGGCCAGAAGGGTTCGGGGGCGCTGTCGGGATCGTTCATACTCATAATAGTCCTCATCATACTCGGAAATGTAGGCCTGGTTGCGTCCAGACGGCGCAGGCCCGAGGACGGAGGTGGAGACTGACGATGGATGCCTTCCTGCAACGATACAGCCTTCAGATCATCGTCTGGCTGGGCGCCCTTTCCACGCTGGCGATTTTCTCCATACTCTACAAGGAGAACGCGTTCTATCGGTTGTTCGAGCACATCTTCATAGGCTTGGCGACCGGGCAGGGAATCTTCATGACGGTCTCTCAGGTCCTCCATCCGCTCTGGTGGAAACGAATGACCGCCGAGGGTCAGTGGTACTGGGTTTTCGCGTTCCTCGCTGGGATGATGTTTTATTTCGTCTACAGCCGCAAGTATGCTTGGATCAGCCGGATAATCTTCGGCGCGTTCATGGGCTTCACGGCGGGCCTCACGTTCAAGGCGTTCGCGACACAATACGTCCCCCAGATCGCCGCGTCCTTCAAACCGCTAGGCGGGCCGCCGAGCAGCGCAAGACCCGACGTAACCGCAATGACGGTGGTTTATGCGGTCAGTTTCCTCGTCTTCCTTCTGCCGCTTGTTTGGGCGGCTGTTCTGGGCAGCAAGGCTGCTCGTTTGAAGAGGGAGGCCGGCATCAGGTAGGAGGCGCAACCTGCCTTGTGGTACAACAATGATCCAGATAGCCCTGCTGATAGCGGGTATTATTACTCTCATAAGAATTCCCAAGCTTAGACGTCGCACCGCTGCGGATTACCCCGGCGTCGATCCTGAGCGATTCCGTCAGTGGCACGAGGCCAATCTGAAAGCCGCCTACGCGTTTGTAATCGCCACTTGGGGCGCGCTCGCGATTCAGGTCTTGCTCCTGCCGGTGATCCTGTACGACGGTTGGAAGGTTGTTAACAACCTCATCTTCATGATCGTCCTCCTCACCGGTATGTCGTACTTCTTCTTCTCCATAGATCACAGGCGCGGCAGCATCAGAATCGCCGCCGGCCTCGGCAGGTGGTTCCTGATGTTTGCTTTCGGAGCAATGTTCGGCGCCACTGTCGGCGCCCGCATGTCGCTGCTGGTCGGGCGTATCAACTTCCTCGTCTTCGACTGGTTCCTCGGACTGTTCGGCCGCGGACCCCACGTCTGACCGTCCACACAATACCCCGTCTCACCAAGTAACAGTTCGGGAATGGTGAGTACCTGCCGGGCAGCGTCATTCCGAGGAACGAGGAATCTGCTTTTTCCGACCACTTTACGGAAGCAGATTTCTCGACTCCGCTAGCGCTCCGCTGGAGATGACATTCACCGGCTGTACTTCCTACTCCTGAACTCTTGCCCCCTAATCCACGCTCCGAAAAACGCCGATATATATGGCGATAGCGATATTTAGCGCTGTTATAAACTGGCGTTTTTGTGGAGTACATCTAATATGCATAAGAAACACAGGACGAGCTTGGAAGCCAAGCTCTGTGTCATGACTATCGGTCTGCTATTCGCCGTGTTGCTCGGAGTAGGTCACTACGCGATGGGCCAGCAGAAGGCGGCCCTTTTAGAACAGCAGCGTCAGGCTTTCGAGGCTCTTGCCCGCGCTGTCGCGGTCGCGTCCGAACCCGTTGTTTCGCACAACGGCGCCTCGGTCGGCCAACGAATCCTCGATGATCTGAACGACACCGCCCTCGACATCGAGTACATCGTCGTCAGTGACGAGACGGGCAAGCCGCTGCTCGCGCGGTCTCAACGTTCCGAGCATCACCCCGCCCGCGCGCCCCTGGTCCAGAAAGCCAGAAGAATAGCCGGTTTCGTGACCGGTTATGAGGACGTCGTCAACAACGTCTATCGAACGACTCTTCCCATTCGTATGGCAAGCGGAAGATCAGGGCTGGTATCGGTCGGCTTTTCTCTGAACCGCGTCAACAGCGCCATCGAAGAGATGCAGACGAATATTCTGGTCGTGTTCGCCGTTGCGTTTCTGGTCGGCATAGTCGGCGCTCTACTCTTAGCGCGCAGCATCAGCCGACAGCTCAGGAAACTCATAGAAACCGCAAGGGCTGTTGCGCATGGCGACCTTAGCCGCACGGTTTCGGAGGATTCGGGCGACGAGGTGGGAGAGCTGTCGCATGCTTTCAACTGCATGATGAGCGCGCTGCGCGAAAGTCAGGAGAAACTGATTCAGCGCGCGAATACGGACAGTCTAACCGACCTCTACAACCACAGGTATTTCCAGGAGCGTCTGACTGCCGAACTCAGCAGGGCCGCAAGGTATAAGCACGTCTTGTCGATATTGATGATCGACATCGACCATTTCAAGAACTTCAACGACTGGCACGGCCATCCGAGCGGGGACAAGGCTCTTCGGGAGTTGGCCAAGATCATGAAGGCCGAAGTGAGAGACATGGACGTAGTCGCTCGGTATGGCGGCGAGGAGTTCTCGGTCATTCTGCCCGAGACCGACGTGGAAGACGCGTTCGCTGCCGGCGAGAGGCTCCGATTGGCGGTTCAGCGGCACTGCTTCTATGGCAAAGATCAGGAGACCGTTCCGCTGACGATAAGCGTTGGCGTTGGCCAGTATCCGCTGCACAGCATCGAACGCGAAGGTCTGATCATGGCCGCCGACATGGCGCTGTATCGGGCGAAATCCACCGGTCGAAACAAGACGTGCCGGTTCGAGCAGCAGTTGCGCGACAACCCCGCGGGAGATCCCTACAGAGTGCACGTGCTACTGCGCGCCACCGACATCCGCACCGTCGAAGCCCTGGCAAGCGCGATCGACGCCAAGCATCACTTCATGACTGGTCACGGAAAGGCGGTCGCTTCTCACGCAGCCAAGTTGGCGGAGGCGTTGGGGATGCCCACGGAAGAGTGCGATAGCGTTCGTCTCGCGAGCTTGCTGAGAGACATCGGACAGCTAGCGCTCCCTGATGGGATCCTCGTAAAACCGGAGCCGCTGACGCCGGAAGACCGCGAAATCGTCTCCAGTCACCCAACGCTCGGCCACGCCATAGTAGAGAAGTCTCCGGGGATGAAGTCGATGTTGCCCGGCATACTGCACCACCACGAGAATTACGACGGCAGTGGATATCCATTCGGACTGGCAGGTGAAGAAATCCCTCTGGTGGCCAGGGTTATTGCGGTGGTTGACGCGTATTGCTCGATGACCGCTGACAGACCCCACAGGGCGAAACTCACGCCGGAGGCCGCGATGGCGGAACTGGAGCGCTGTACCGGTAAACAGTTCGACCCGGAAGTCGTCAAAGCATTCGTAACGATTCTTAAGGCGGAAGATCCCAACCAACTGGCCGCCTGATGCCCATTGACTGGACTGACGCAAAAAACCGCCGGGACAGTGATTCTGCCCGGCGGTTTGCTTTTGGTCTGCTTTCGGGTAAACCGTCGATCGGGCGTTATTTGCAATGACGCCCGAAACAGAACTCGTGCGTGGATTCGCGGGACTAGCCGGCATCGGATAAGCCGATCATGAAGACCTCACCCCAACCCTCTCCTAAAAGGAGAGGGAGTTCCCCCTCCTGTTAGGAGGGGGTTAGGGGGAGGTTGAGACTGTGTTTCCACTTTATCGAACGCCCGCTAGCCGGAGATTCCACATCCATCCCGCAATATGCCGGAATGGCACGATTCTTGCAGCGCTTTTGTATGGTAGTCTCGCGCTCGTCGCTACAACGGGCGCGACATCTTCAGCAGCCGGAAGGGGCGCCTGAGAATGATTAAATGCTTCTGGTGTGGATCGATAAATCAGAAGGGACATGGTGTCTGCTGCAATTGCAGGCGAAACCTGCAGTGGTCCCACTTCTTCCGCGGCTTGCTTCGCCCGTCAGTAGGATGTCTGCTCGGCAATCCGACTTCAATTCCCGAACCCACGGGCGTGCAGACATAGCCTCGATTTGCGGAAATCCATAACACGTCGCGCGCACTGTTTCGGGATTGGAAATCCCGAAACACCGAACCCGCTGAGCTAGACCTCCGCGCCCCGTCTCTTCGGCTCTCTGAACGCCAGCAGGAACGCGAGCGCGCACACCACGGTCAGGAAGCATGGGACCAGAAATACGTTTTGCCAATTCGTCATATTCGCAACCGTGAAGAGCCCCTCGACCTTCCCGGCAAAGAGACTGCCGAGATACCTTCCCAATCCGAGTACCACGAGGGCCATAAGGCTTTGGGCCGAAGCCCTTATGTCTTTTGGGGCGACAGTGTCCACGTAGATGAACCCGACCACAAAGAAGAACACGTAGCAGAAGCCGTGCAGCGCCAGTGAGGCGATAACCAGCCCTTTGATCGGCAAGAGGGCAAAAACGGCATAACGGATGGGCCACGCTATGGCCCCAATCGCCAGCATTTTGCGCGCGCCCAGACGGGGCAGAAGCATCGGCAGCAAGACAGCCATAACGACGATCTCGGCGAACTGCGCGATGGTCATCACCCACGGCAAAATCGAGCCCTGGACCCCAAGATGCAGAAGGAATGGGGACGTGAGTATATAGTAGAACTCCAGCTCGGTCCCCACTACAAACGAGATGATCATGAACACCGCAAAGTTCCTGTCTTTGAACAGCTTCAGGGCTTCGAGGAACGCAAGAGGTTTTGCGGCCTCCTTCTTAGGCGGAGTGTGAGGAAGGGCCAGGCTGAACAACCCAAGGATAACGGCGGCCAGTCCCGAAAGCGTAAGAAGGTCCGCTTTGCCGCCCGTCCAGGTCATCACGGCATGCACTCCTGCCGCAAAGGGTTTTAGAACGACGTCCACTGTTCCCATAACGGCCGACAGCGCGTTCCACGCTCCCGCGGTAGGCAACTGGCCGAATCCGCCACGGACCGACGCGAGTACCCATCCCGCCGTTATCCATCCGATCGTCCCCCAGACGCGGATGCCGCCGAACTCCTTTTCAGAGTTCTTCATGTGGCTGAAGCATATCGAGTTGGACAAGGCCAGCGTCGGCGCGTAGAAAAGAGAGAATGCCGCCATCAGCCAGACCATTCCGGAGAAACTCGTTTGCATCGACATCCACAGCATGGAGATTCCCGCCAGTACGTGCAGCACGGCCATGACGCGCTCGGTCGCAAACCAGCGGTCGGCCACCTGCCCAAAGATGAACGGTGAGACGATGGTCGCAAGCGGCAGCAGACTGAAGATCACGCCTACCGGCACTCCCCGCACATTGAGAGCGCCTTCCAGATATGCGCCCAACACAGGCGCCCACGCGCCCCAGATCGCGTACTGCAAAAACATCATCAGGCTCAATCGCCAGCGTATGCTCATTGTTCTCGTCTCCTGCTCAAGGATCAATCAAGTCAGTATTACGCTTCTACCGGCGCGCCGCGGATTCCTGTGTGATGGAGTAGAGAGTCGAAGGAGTCGAAACGGGCATCCAACTTCCAACTTCTAACTTCTAATCTCTAAATCGGGTTGGGGTGAGGGTGAGAGCTTCCAGACATGATATAGCCTCAGCGGCGCACGTTCACTTCTCGGATAAGGGCAGGATGCAGGACGCCCGCCGCGGAACCATGTCTTGTGTGTCCGCAACGCCCGCCTATATGAACTTCCCCCGTATTTGGGTAGTCATGGTCATGGGCCGGGGATGCCCCGTAGTGTGAAAGCGAAAGGTGAGGCTCTGTGCTGGTTAAAGAAGAAATCCCACAGGACATACAGGACGAGCTGCGCCGTCTGTCGGATGGCGACGGCGACGCCAGGATTGCTGTAAGCTTCGATCTTGACAGCGAAGGGAAACTGACGGAGTCCTGGCTGCTCGTCACCGGGCAGCGCGTGCTGGGTCTCGGCGGTCGCGACGGCGAGGTAAGTGTTCTGTACGATTACCCGTTGTCGTCGCTGAAGGACATCAACAGCGAAGGTCAGGTGGGAAACGGCTTTCTGACCGCCGAGGTAGACGGTCATCGCGTCTGCCTGGCAAGATACTCCAACGCCCACGCGCGCAAACTAGCCGCTGCCGCAAAGCAGTTGGAGGCGCTGGCGAAGGGCGAAGAGCCGAAACCCGACCCCGAAGCGCTGCCAAGACGCTGTCCCAAGTGCGATTTCCCGCTGGAGCAGGGCTCCAACGTTTGCCCGAACTGCGTGAAAAAGCGGCAGGTTATTGTCCGCCTCCTCGCTTACACCAGGCCGCACCGCGTCACAGGAGCGATTGTTCTCACGCTTCTTCTTCTGGCTGTGATACTCGGACTGACGCCGCCCTACCTGATTGGGCCGCTGGTTGACGGAGTCCTGCGAGTTGGCCAGGGAACTCCGCCTCCTGGGGCTTCGCGAATGCTGACACTACTTGTGCTTGGCCTCGCGGGCGCGTCGGCCGTGTCGTCGTGTCTTTCTATCATCCAGGGGCGCATCGGAGCGTGGATGGGCGCGAAGATCACCCACGCCATAAGGATGGATCTGTGCGAGCACATAGAGAAGCTGTCGCTTTCCTATTTTGATAAGAGGCAGACCGGCGCCGTAATGGCCAGGATCAGCCAGGACACCGCCGAGCTGCAGCGGTTTCTCACGGACGACATCTACCTGTTCATCAGCCAGAGCATTCAGTTGGCCGGCGGTTTGGCAATGATGCTTTATCTGAACTGGAAGCTTGGCCTGGTGGCCCTCATTCCCGCGCCGATCATAACACTTTTCACATTCAAAGTAGTGGGAGGACTCAGGCGGGTTTACGGCAGACTGTGGCATCGCCGCAGCAGATTCAGCGCGGTGCTCAACGACTCTCTGTCCGGCGTGCGCACCGTCAAAGCCTTTGCCCAGGAGAGGCAAGAAGCGGCTCGCCTGGCGCGGACAAGCCGCGGCCTAATGGTTGCGGCCGCCGAAGCGGAAGCCACGTGGGCTACGCTCATACCCACATATTCCTTCATAATGGGATCAGGCGCATTTCTTGTCTGGTGGTTCGGCGGCATGCAGGTGCTCGATCACCAGATGACGCTGGGCAAGTTGATGCAGATGCTGGGTTTCGCGGCGATGACGGTTTATCCGATGCAGATAGTGGTCCGTATGAGCGACTGGCTCGGAAGGGTATTTGCCGCCGCGGAACGAGTCTTCGAAATCCTGGATACGCTTCCCGAGGAGCCCGATGTGCGGAAGGCCGTGACGATGCCGGATATAAAGGGGCGCCTCGAATTCAGGGACATCAGCTTCGGCTATGACCGGTACAATCACGTCCTGCACGAGATCAACCTTGACGTCGCGCAGGGCGAGATGATCGGTCTGGTCGGCCATTCCGGCGCCGGCAAATCCACCATGATCAACCTGGTCTGCCGGTTCTACACTGCCCAGGAAGGCGAACTGCTCATAGACGGGGTCAATATCAAGGATATCAGGCTCAGCGACCTGAGGCAGCAGATCGGGGTGGTCCCGCAGGAGCCTTACCTGTTTGTAGGCACGATCACCGAGAACATCGCCTATTCCAAGCCCGAAGCGACCATCGAGGAGATAATCCGCGCTGCCAAGGCGGCGAACGCTCACGATTTCGTTGTGAATTTCCCCGATGGCTACGAAACCCGCGTCGGTGAGAGAGGACAGGGGCTTTCCGCCGGCGAGCGGCAGAGAGTCGCCATCGCCAGGGCCATTCTGCACGACCCGAAAATACTGATCCTCGACGAAGCGACAAGCTCCGTCGATACCATAACAGAGAAGCAAATCCAGGAGGCTTTGGCTAGGCTCGTCAAGAACCGCACCACGCTGGCCATCGCTCACAGGCTCTCGACCCTGAAGAACGCCGACCGTCTGGTCGTTCTGGAGCACGGCAAGATCAGCGAATCGGGAACGCATGATGAGCTTATGGACACGAAAGGACCCTATTTCAAGCTTGTCGAAATGCAGATGGAGCTGTCGAAAGTCAAGGCGGTGGACGGATGACGGAAGAGAGACTCACCTCGGACGAATCTGCGGCGGAGCGCAACAAGGCGGCGGACGAGGCAGCAAACGTTCATTACCTCAGTCCGGGCGATTTCGAGATATTCGAGCAGGGCGGCGTCATTCGCCTGACGCTGCCGAACGAGATCAGCTACATCCAGGTCTACGCCTTTCGGACCTACCCGCTGTCGCATCCGGACAACTATATCTCGCTTCGCGATGGGGAAGATGAGATAGGCATCGTGAAAGACCTCAAGGAGTTCGACGCCGGAACGCAGGCCATTCTTTACGAGCTCTTGGAGCGGAGATACTTCGTGCCCCGCGTCCGGAAGATACTCAGCACTAAGCAGCGATACGGCGGCATGACGTGGCAGGTAGAGACCGACCGCGGCGTCCGGTCGGTCATCACAAAGAACCTCCACGAAGCCCTTTCCGAGAATGGACCCGGGCGTTATTTCATCACCGACACCGACGGCAACCGCTTCGAGGTCATTATGGACGAGATAGCCCCCGAAGACGCCGCCTGGATCGAGAGCGTAGTTTAGCGCCGCCCGTCCCCCCTCCTCTTAGGGGTTAGGGGGAGGTTTGAAGCGGAGGTTTGTGGCACGTCGAGGCCATGTTACCTATGCTTCGGGACACGCATTTCGTCCCGAAGTACGCACACATGCCACACGCTTCGGGACGAAAAATGAGTCCCGAAGTATATTCTTCCCGTAAACCTGAACTCCCACCAGATGTCGGCCGGCCTTTGGTAAGAGTTCAGGCTTGGTGAGTACGACTCTCTTCGCTCCTCACTGTCGGGGGACGACGAGCGCAATCCCCTCTCCCTTGAGGGAGAGGGTTAGAGCCTGCCCTGAGCGAAGCGAATGGGGTGAGGGTGAAAGCGCTCTGCATTCCTCAATTGTCACGCTAATGTAATACACCCATTTCTGAACTGTGTAAGATCTCAGTTCTACGGGAATGTCATTCCGAACGTATACCAAAAGAAGCCCCAGAGGACGTCATTCCGAGGAGGAACGACGAGGAATCTGCTTTTTCCGGAACTTACCACAGCAAAAGCAGATTTCTCGACTCCGCTGGCGCTCCGCTCCCAAGAAAGCGCCCCGTTTCGGGATTTCCGGGTTGGGACCCGAAGCT
>JAUSGG010000106.1 GCA_030649165.1 Armatimonadota bacterium | reverse complement strand
AAGATGGCGAGAGCCAATGCGACTCTTGCGCGCATAACCGGCTGGGGTCTTAGTCGGACCGTTTTCGGTAATGGAATGCGGTCATTCAGCAGACTGTGGTGGCAACCAAGGGCGCTGGCGGCATAGTTCTGCAACAGCCTGCTTGACGCCGCTTTGACCATCTACCTGGGCCCATTTCACCCTGATTCTAGAGTCCCAATGCTCCGAAAAGCAGCGTCAAGCCGCCGCACTCCAAATCAGGCCAACCGACAACCGTCAACCCAAAAACATTGACATTATCGGCCTAAAGTTGGTATAATCCGCAAGGTAAAACCTGTCGGGCCGCCCGGTCCGAGGCTTCTTGACGCTCCCCTGTAGCTCAATTGGCAGAGCGCTTGGCTGTTAACCAGGATGTTCGTGGTTCGAGTCCACGCGGGGGAGCCAAAATTCGTTTTTGATGGCCACATGATGGGAATTGACGAATCGCTGATCGAGGAGATTGTTCGCCGCATCCTGACCGTGGCCACTCCGGACAAGGTTATCCTGTTTGGCTCGGCCGCCACGGGTGAGATGACCTGCGACAGCGACATAGATTTGCTTGTCGTAGAGCAAGACCCTGGAAATCGCCGCGATGAATACGTTCGCATTCGCCAGGCCATCGGGAACCTGGGCCACCCCTTCGACATCCTCTTTATCTCCACGCAATGGTTCGAGGAGAGCAAAGAGGTCATCGGAGGCATCGCCTATCCGGCCAACAAGTACGGCAAGGTGATCTATGAGGCCGCGTGAGGGAGTTAAGACAGATCTCGTTCGCCAATGGCTACGCCCCTCCTTACGACAGTTTCAAAGGCCCCATCCCCGCGCCCCATATCCCCCTTGCAGCCGCTCTTATTTTATTTGTTTGCATATTCTTGCAATTGCGTATATAATCTTGATAGTTACATCAACGTCGAGCGTCGGTGTCTTCGTCACTCCGTGGATTGCTTTACCTTCTGCGACTGATCGAATCCCCCGGTAGCGGCATTTATGCCTCGTGCTTCCCGTTGAAAATCTCAGGGATGATTCCCGGAAGGATGGCAATTCAAATGGCCAACAAATCACTGTACGTAGGCAACATGTCCTACAGCACCACGGAGGACGACCTCCGTACACTGTTCGAGCCTTACGGCCCGATAGCGGAGATCAGAGTCATCGGAGACAAGGGTTTCGCTTTTGTCGAGATCCCCGAAGAGAACATGCAGAACGCTATCGATGCCACAAGCGGCAAAGAAGTCGGCGGCAGGACTCTCACCGTCAATGAAGCCAGACCGAAGACCGACCGCCCGAGAAGCGGCGGTTTCGGTGGTGGTGGAGGCGGCGGCCGTGGCGGCGGCGGCGGCGGCGGCGGCTACGGTGGTGGTGGAGGCGGCGGTCGACGCTGGTAGATCGCTCCAGAAACAACAGGGCGGTCGGCGTTTACGCCGGCCGCCTTTTTGCCTTATGCGCGAATCGCGTCTTGTGGCACGGAGTTTCTGAACCGGCGGGAAAGACACGCGACGGCAAACTGACAACGCCAACGAGTTGAGCTTGTTTGACAACCGAGGGTGACGTAATGGCTTTGGACCACCGAACGATCCACGAACTCTTGAAGGCCGGGCACACCACATATTGCTCTGTCTGCTACCAAGTCGCGGGGGAGTGTCAGTGCGGCGCGCCCCTGCGCGACATGAAGACGGGACGGTGGCTCCGGCGGCCTCAGCTCCAACAATCGGCCCGCCCGGCGGCTTCCCTCAGCAATGATAACCCGTGATATGGCAACTCCGGCTGCCGGGTCGGCGCCCTGACATGCTATTGCGGCACAGGCATCGACGTGGCATAGTATGGCTGGTGTCGTTCCACCTGTAAAGAAGCTCTCTCTGCTATTCCCGGTCTCCTCCTATCCCCAACGCCAAACCATCACCCACCATCTCACGAGTTCAGTGTTCCGGGAATCTCTCCCGCAACAGCCGAGCATGGCAGCAAGAGGCAATAGCTGTTATAATGAGCGTGAGTCTGGCAAAAGCATTTGCGCGGGAACGCCCCGTGCGAGCGAATCCGCGCTTCACTTGGAGCTTATATGCCGTCCACGGAAAATACGTACCGAATAGCCGCGAGAGAACACCTTGCGAGAGCACAGGATCAGTTGGGGAGCGGGTCGTATTTCCTGGCGCACTACTTGTCCGGACTCGCTGTTGAGTGCCATCTCCGAGCATGGCTGCTGCGCAGGACAAAGAAGTTCGATTCGCGGCACGATCTCGAACACCTCGCCAGAGAATCCGGGTTTTATGAGGTGGTTCCGAGCGAGCGGGCCTCGGACTTCTCGGCCGTTCTGACAACTGTCAACGAAAGGTGGCGAAGCAACCATCGCTACTATTCGGAACGGCAGTTACTAAACTATCTTACTGAGATCAAGGCTGAGTTCAAAGCCAGAGGCGAGCGATGGAAGAACTTGGCCCGCACCCTGTTGAATTGCGCCTATGAAATCGTCAATGAGGGAGAAGCGAAATGGAACAGAAAGTAATGGACATCTTGCGGGAATCCTTTCCCGGCATTGAACTCGATATTGACGTGCTGCCGGACGGGCGAATCTCGGGATCAGTCGTTTGGGAGGGTTTTACCGGACTAGATCAGGTTGATCGCCAAGATAAGCTTCGATCTGTGCTGCGAGAGAAACTTGGCGCTGATGCGCAGCAAGTCGGCGTCCTGCTAACGTATACTCCCGACGAACTGAGGGCGATGCATGCAGCGTAGCTCGGTGGTCAAATAGTTGATGTCCCCACATCACGGTAGCGGGCCACTGAACACGCGAGTCGCGCGGTTTGCCCAGGTTGGATGCCTTGTGCCGGAACGCACATCAAGAGCGATGCGAACTGGATCTACTGCCCTGGGACCCATGGCCCCCTACGCCGAGTGGTATTTCGTTCACCGGCATCCCTCTCAGCCTTGTTACATTCCTCTTAGACCGCCGACGTAGCAGCGGGCGGAATTACAGGTGGATTACAGGTGGAGAGCTTGACAAACCATCTTTCGAAGCTTCTCGTCATATTGGGCGTCTTCCTGCCGCTTGCCTGCGTCAACGCGGGCGAGAAACTCGATCTCAACGGGACCTGGCAGTTCCGGATGGACCCCAAGGACACCGGCAAAGCCGAGCAATGGTATTCGGCGGGAACCATCTACGATATGACGATGCCCGTCCCCGGCGCGTGGAACGCCGGCGGGGCGGGCGCCGAGTCGCATAACCTCTTCCACAGCTTTCAGGGTCCGGCGTGGTACCACCGCAAGGTGAGCATTCCGGCGACCTGGAGAGGAAAGGTTATCTGGCTGAAGTTCGGCGGCGTTCACAGATACGCGGACGTTTGGGTGAACGGCCAGTTCGTCGGGAACCACATCGCGTACATCACGCCGTTCAAGTTCGACATCACCAGGCACATCGGAAACGACCTCAGCGCGGATATTGCCGTGCGGGTGGACGGCCGGCAAAATCCCGAGATCGATCCTCTCTTCGGTTGTATGGATGTTATGGACGCGGGCGAGTTGTCCTGGGGCGGCATGTACCGCGGCGTGAAACTTGAGGCGACCGCCGATTCCTGGATCGAGAGCGTGCGCGCTGTGCCCCGGATCGCTTCCAGCAGTGTAGAGATCACCACCGAGATCGGGAGCCGCGATTCCGCGCAATCGGCGCCTACCGCTGTCGCAGTGGAAGTGTACGACGCGAACGGGAACCGGGTCGGCGGCGGGAAAGCGCCAATCGGCCCCGGGTCAACCGCTATAACCCTGAGCGTTCGGGTACCCCGCGCCAAGCTTTGGTCTCCGCGGCAGCCGTACCTATACACGGTCAAATCGAAGCTGATGAAAGGCTCCACCCAACTCGACGCGTTGTCGGACAGGTTCGGTATGCGCGAGATCGGGACGGCGGGCAAGAACTTCGTTTTGAACGGCAAGCCGATCTTCCTGAGGGGTTACGGGGACGACTGCGTCTTTCCGAACACGGTCGCTCCGCCGGCGGACAAGCGGGAGTACTACCGACGGTTCAAGATGGCGAAAGACTACGGCTTCAACTACGTGCGCCACCATAGCTGGTTCCCGCTCGCCGAGTACTTCGAGGTGGCGGATGAACTCGGAATCATGCTTCAGCCGGAGTTCCCGATCGCTTACGACAACTACTATGACGAGAGCACACCCGAAAAGAGACAGCTCTACCTGGACGCGTGGCGGGAGATCATCGAGGCAAACTGGAACCACCCGTCGATAATCACCTGGTGCATGGGAAACGAGCTTGGGGGCGGCCACGAGTTGAGCCGCGAGATGTACCGGATGGCGAAGAAGATCGACCCGACGCGCCTGGTGATCGACACCGACGGACTCGACATTCCATCCCCCGGCGACAAGATGCGGCCGACGCTCGACTTCCTGACTCCCTTGTTCGACGAGCTTCGTCTGTTCGGCCTCAATGACAACAAGTACCCTTCGGACCTGAAGCCGGCGAAACCGATCCTGGCTCACGAAATGTGCAACTTCGCCACGCTGCCGAGCCTTTCACAGATCGAGTTGTTCGGGAATGGTATCCGTCCCCACTGGCTGTACGCTCTGCGCGACCTGGTAACAAAGGAGGGGCTGGAGAGCGGGTATCCGGCCTGGGTCGCCAATTCCAACAAGCTTCAGTCGGTGGCGCTGAAGACTAACTTCGAAGCCGCGCGACGCTCCCCGGACATCAGCGGCTACCATCAGTGGCTTTTCCAGGACTACTGGAACGGCTCAAATGGCGTCGTAGACATGTTCTACCGGCCCAAAGGCGCAAGCGCCGCTGAATTTCGCAAGTTCAACTCACCGACCGTGCTGCTCATGGACTGTCCGCGGCGGAGCTTCCGGTCCGGTGAGACAGCGAAGATCAAGCTTCTGGTTTCGCGCTACGAAGACGGGCCATCTCAAAACGCAGCGCTGAAGTGGCGGTTGAGCGCCGGCGGGAAGGTCCTGGCGACGGGACGCGAACAAGGGCTTCGCGTCAAGTCGACCGGCGTCCAGGGTCTTCGGACCGTCGACCTCAAGATGCCGAAGGCGACTGTCGTGCGCAAGTTGACTCTAGCGGTCGAGCTGACCGACAAGAACGGCAAGACCGCGAACGATTGGAACCTGTGGGTCTACCCGACCGACCGTTTGAAGCCGGGCAAGCAGATTATCAGCGTGGCCGGGTCGCCGAGGACCGGGAAACTGTATCCGTGGATGCGCGACGCGGAAGGAAAGACTGAGCTATCCGGCTGTAACCTGCTTATCACGTCGCAACTGACTCCCGAGCGTCTGGACTACCTGGAGCGCGGCGGCCGCGTTCTGCTGCTCAGCGCGGACGGGGTATTCCCGGCGACTCCGTCGAGCTACAGGCCGTGCTGGTGGCTCGGCGATGTGAGAGCAGACAGCAATACGGGCACGGTCGTTGACACTGCGCATCCCGCCGTTTCGACTGTGCCGAACGAGGGGTGGCTGGACCTGAATTTCGCCAACCTCCTCATCGGTTCGAGAGCGATGCTGCTGAACGAGCTGCCCGTGAAAATCCAACCCATCATCCGGTGTCTCGACGTGCACGGCGCGCTTCGGCACAAGGCGTACCTGTTTGAGGCCAATGTCGGCCGCGGCAAGTTGCTCGCAAGCAGCCTCAACTTCGGAAGCTCTCTCTATAAGAAAGACCCCGCCGCCGTCTTCCTCCTCGATCGCCTGATCCGGTACGCGTCGGGTCCGAGTTTTTCGCCTGTCGCGAATCTCCCGGCCGACTATCTTCGGAAGCGGGTCGCGCCGATCCCGGAGCCCAAATCAGCCCGGCAGCCGGAGTCGGCCCTACGGGTAAACGGATTTGCCAAGATCACCTCCAATACCGGAGAAGAGATGTTCTACCGCAACCACCGAGATCCATCAGCGCGGGCGTGGGTGGCGCGCCAGACTGACGGGACGCAGCGCCTGGAGTGGGTGTCGGCTCCGATCAAGATCGCAAAACCCGGGCGCATCAGCCTCGTATGGACCGCCGCAACGGGTTACATCAGCGAACCCGAGGGCTCATTCACCCTTCATCTAAACGGGAAGCCGCTGCTGGATTTCGGTGTCACGCGCGAAACCCGCAGGTGGACCTCCGCGGACGGGAAGGCCGATCTGTTCTTCGACGTGAAAAGCCACGACAACGAAGACGCCCTCGGTGTGATGTACCTCACGCTTCCGACGGAGATGCTGCAAGACCGCGCGCCTGCCAGGCTTGCCGTGAGCGGGTCCAACTCGTCTTCGCGGCGATGGTTCACGGTGTTCGACTACGCGGACACGGTGGAGTACGAGGATTGAATCAGTTCGGAAAGACCTGGCACGCTTCATCCTGGTACAATTGCCTGTTTTGTTCCCCAACTCCCCAACTTCTTGACAGCCGAGCGTCCAGTGCCTACGATAAGGTGAAGTCCTCGCAGTACCGGAAACTGTTCAGTGCAGGGTCAGTGGTACGAGGGCTTTTTCTGTTTGCATTGGTGCTCAAAGGAGGAAGACCAAATATAATGAAACACATGCTTCAAGGTGTGCGACCAGGGATCAAGAGAGCTTTCGCCTTGTGCGCCGCGTGCGGCTTCATCACAACCTGCTTAGCTCTTCATGCGGACGCTGCCACTTCCCCGCATCGCAAAGGCAGGACAACGTCTGGCACAAAACGAACAAAGCGTAGTTTATCGTCCAAGCATCGCCGCGGTTCCAAGGGTGTCGTGCATGGTGCGGGCACGTCGGTGCCGAGACGACAATGGATACAAGCCTTGCTCGGTACAGGCACCTACTTCAAGAACAAAGGCAAATATGGCCTTGCGAAGACGCAATACGAAGGTGTGGCGCGTATGGCGCAATGGTGGAGAGAAGAGGAGGGGGTCGCTGCGGGGCAAGAAGCTGGGGCGCGCATTGCGCGGTTGGAGAAGTTGATCGAGGTGGATGGGCCGCGAGCGGACTGGGACAAGAAACTCGACAGTTCGCGAAAGAGGGTCGCTGACCTGCGGTCGACTAACTTTGACCTGTGGTTGCTGCAGATAAGAGCGCTTACCGCTGCCGGAGAAATGGCCGAAGTGCTTGGGAAAAGCGAAGAAGCCATCGCTCTGTATGTGCGCGCGTTCACGTATCGCTCGTACATCTACCACCAGGACTTGTCGGGTATATCGGAAGAACAGATGGCCGATTTCCGGGAATGGGGTGAGTGGCCACGAGCCAAGTTGGGCAAATCTGGTATAGATGCTGATGAGATGCTGAGGAGGGCGGAGGAGTCAAAGAAGGAGGCCGGAGAAGAATTCTACGCCACGCTTCCCTATCTATGATGGGTATTTACGGCAGGTAGTGGTGCAGGGGCTTTTTTTGTTTCCACCGGCAATCTTTTCTACCACGGGCCGGACAGCACGGGTCTTGAGAAAACGGTCTTCACAAACAGCCAAATCTGATCAGGAGGTCAACTTGTATTATGGGCTTCGATAAAGAGCCGCAGACGCCGTTCGAACAGAGGATTGCTAACGGCCTAACGCCGTATCTTGACAGGTGGGTGTGCACGACCGGCCGCCGTCTCAGGTTGCACTTCTATACGAAAGCGCCTACCGAAGTTGTCTTTGTGTGTGCCGATGATCCTACGCTACACGTTGAGTGCGTGCTGCATGGCCCCGAAGAAGGCGATCCGTGGTATGAGCGGGAGGTTGGCCTATCGCCCAACCACGTTCTCATAGGTTTCGACTTGCACTACGCTGGCCTCAAAACCCCATATAGCGGGAGGGTACGGGAGTTGCGTCCGCGTTTGTTAGAGGAGATACGCGACTCCGGCCGCCTTCAAGCCTTGATGCCAGCTACTCCGGAAGATCACTGTCATCACGGTTACCATGTCGCCATGGAGGTCGTCGCTTATCGAGAAGGTTGCCGTGAATGCGAAGAGCACATCGTTTCGAGGATGGTGGCCTTCGTGGAGGCGTTTTACTGGTTGGGTGCGGATAGGATGGGAATGCCGTAGCCGGGTGATCCGATGATCGTATGCAAGGCCCGGAGTAACCCTGAGGCCCACAAGGAGGAAGGACTTATGAAGCAATGGCCACTGTGGACAGGATACCTTGTCATCGCCGGCATCATCGCGCTGGTGGCGTTTAATGCTGGCAAAACTGCTCAACTCAATGCGAAAGCGACTGTTGTCATGGCTCTGCAAAAAGCGAAATCGGACATGGAGTATCAGAACACCATACAAAAGGTCAACGCGAATAGAGCGAAACTCGCTCGGCTCGATGACTATGAAGCGAAGGTGATCTCGCTAACATCAGCTATTACGCAAAAGAGCCAGGAATCAAGAGCGCTGAATGAGAAGATCAGTGACGAGCGTCGGCAACTCGCATCGCTCACCCAAAGGATTATGATCGCGGCAGCGGCCCCGATCGTTATTCCAGCCGGTCATCACCCCGTAGGCACCTATGTGCGACCAGGGAGATTCAGTATGACCGGCAGTAGCAATTTCGTGGTGTACGGGGCCGACGATACGCTCAAAGTCAACACAATCCTAGGGGATGGCGGTGTTGATAGCTACGTGTGCGATCTGGAAGAGGGTGACACCATTCAGACGGGAAGCCGCACCATGCTCGTACCGTTGGCGAATTGAGATGATCTATTACAGACACGGAGGAAGGTAATATGCGAGAGAGAATACGAGTAACGGTTATCCTGATAGCGGCAATGGCGGCAGGGTACGTTGGCGGCTTGTTGAGCCAAGCGAGTACCAAGGCAGTAGCCCTAGAGAGTACGCCCGTCACTAGCGACGTAGTAAGAGCTAACAAGTTTGAACTCGTTGACTCCACAGGCAAGGAACGTGCGTCGTTCGAAATGGCCAACGGTGATCCAGGCATTACGCTGCTTGACTCGGCGGGCAAGCCACGTGGAGCGTTCCGCCTCACCTTCGGTGAACCAAGGCTTACGCTGCTTGACTCGTCGGGCAAGGCACGTGGAGTGTTCCACCTGTCAATCGGCGAGCCAAGCCTTATGTTGAATGACTCGCTGGGCAAGATGCGTGGAGTGCTCGACCTGACCGACGGTGAGCCAGGCCTTACGCTCCTTGACTCGGCGGGCAGGCTGCGTGGAGTGTTCAACCTGGCCAAGGGTGAGCCTAACCTTGTGCTGGCTGACGCGTCGGACAAGATACGCGGGGCGTTCGTGCTGACCAACGGTCAGCCTGCACTTGCGCTGTCTGACTCGGCGGGGAAGATACGTGGAAAGCTCAGCATTGTCGACGATGACGCATGCCTTTCCCTGGTTGACTCGGCGGGCAATATACGCGGAATGTTCACCTTAGCCAACGGCGATCCAAGCCTTTGGCTGATTGACTCGGCGCACAAGACTCGCGGATCGTTCTATACTACCCAAGGTGAGCCTACACTTCGGCTGACTGACTCGGCAGGCCAGCCTGTTTGGTCGGCTCCCTGACGATGCAGCTGGGCATCCCGTTGCATCGGGAAACCCTTTTCTGGGGCCGCCGAGCGGACCTGAGTTTCGGGAAAGGGGTTTCCCGAAACGGCTGAACGCTGTTCGAAGCAATCGGTCGGACTATCTTACTGTACTACAACTTATCCATCGAAAAGGGAGGTAAGAGCATTGACTCAGCATTTGGTTTGGGACCCAGAGCCGACAGTGTTCCAGGGCCACTTAGCCCGCCAGTTGCGTGAATTGCTTGATGCGTCAACCGGGGGCCGGTTGTTCCAGATAGCTTTTTGCTGCATATACCGAGCCGACGGGCGTCCGCCTGGTGAGATAGTTTTCGCCTATAGAGACGATGCAACACTCCACGTTGAAGGCGCGTTGCATAGTTATGAGGAGTACATGCCGAAATATCAGAGGCTGGGTCTGAGCGCCCGCCACGCGTTTGTCGGTTTGGATGTCCACCGAACATCCCGGATTTTCCCGCACCGTGGCAACGAACCGATCAAAGCCATTCAACGGCGTGTAACGGGGGCAATTCTCGAAGCGGGTGTTCTGGACTCGTTGGGTTCGCCGCCTGTGGGAGTTGGCCATCATATGGTGATGGAAATCCTGCCGTGTGGAGACGGCTGTGAGCAGGGCGTGCAAAGCCTCGCCGCGAGGATGGCACTGTACGTAGAGGTGCTTTACGGCGCAGCGGCGGGCGCTATGCGCGGGGACGTTGCTTGAACAGCGAGATACACAATTCGGCACCTGTGCTCTGATGAATGCGAACGCTCTGGGCTGGGACCGAAACCCCCCGGTCTCACGCAGGGTCGCCAAGTAGAGGAGGCAAATGTAAATGTACCCACCTGAAGTTTATGGGCCCAGTTGGTTCACGGGCTGGATTATCGGCATTATCATCATAGACGCCATTGTGTGCGCCGGATTGAGCGGATACGTGGCAGATAGAAAGGGCTACTCCAACGGAGGATGGGCGGCGTGCGGCTTCTTCTTTGGCATCTTGGGACTTATAGCGGCCGCTGGGCTACCTAGGATAACTGGGACGGCTGATTATATGGCCAAGAAATGTCCCGATTGCGGAGAGCCAATCAGAATCGAAGCGCGGGTGTGTAGATTCTGCGGTCACAAGTATGATGAGTCACAGGTGATCAACGAACTAGGTCTTGCACTGGACTCAGAGGATGACGCGTGTGTGCGGCAGGCGTTACTGGAACTGCTCAAAGAGATTGAGTCCAAAGAAGAAAAACAGAGTGGCCCCTGATTTATTGAATCGGGCAAAGACTCTTTCGCGAAAACAGTCAGTGGCAAGACTCCGCACGCGCCTATCCACCGGACTCGCAGCAGACCAGCTTGCGGTGCTCGCGTGGAGTTCTGCTGGTCGCGTAGGTGGCGAGTTCTCCGTGCACCAACCCCGGCTCAGGCAGTCCCGCCTGCACTTCACTGCCCAGCACGCCATAGAACCGCCGGGTCGTGTCAATATTAGTGTGTAAAATCAAGTTTGGGTGTTTCCTTCCAGTCGTTGTTTCTTTGCCAGAACAGGCCGTACAGAAGTCGGTAGCAGCTCTCCCTGTTCTGAAATCCT